>NZ_JBFRFQ010000038.1:0-68967 GCF_052114905.1 Nocardia sp. 2TAF39 | reverse complement strand
CCTGCGGCACCGCATGCCCACCCCGCATCGCATGGTCCCACCGAACGCCACTTGCCATACCGCGGACGCAACCACCCCTCGGACACAAGCCGGGCCACGAACCGGCAATACCCGATCTCACGACGCTCGAAAACCGAAGTGACTCGATGCGGTCACATCAGCAGGCAAGAGGCAGGTTCTGTCAACTGGCCCCGCCTGCGGCACCGCATGCCCACCCCGCATCGCATGGTCCCACCGAACGCCACTTGCCATACCGCGGACCCAGGCCGCTCGGACACGAGTGGCCGCGAACGGGCAATGCTGCGATGGGAAGCCCGAGTAAGCCGATGCGGAGCAGGGGTTTGTAAGACTCGAGTCGTGTGGGTCGAGTTGGGTGTTCAACACCTCACTCGAGTGTCGGCAAACAGCCTTGATGCCTATTCAAGGCTCGTTACCTGCGCCGGAGTGGCGCGACGGACAGTGCACGCCGTTCATGTGGCTGGCCGATGCCCAGGTCAGAGCTCGTAAAACGGTTCGGTATAACGGAATTCGCCGACGATCTGCGCGTCGTAGGCAGACAGCGCCCGTACCTGGAAGTGGGTGATCCAAGCGGGTTCGTCGGGGGCGATACCGACTCGCGCCGCGGGGACGAAGCCGAAGCGCGGGTAGAACTCCGAGCTGCCGAGCACGCCGATCAGCGGCTCGTCGAGTGCGTCGGCGGCGCCGAGGGCCGCGTGCATGAGCGCCGAGCCGACCCCGCCGCGCTGATGATCGGCGAGCACCCCGATCGGGCCGAGCGCCAATACCGGAAATGGGCCGACCGCTGCCCTGGTCAGGCACAGGTGACCGATGACGCTGTCATGCTCGATCGCCACCATCGAGAGAGTCGGGATCCAGCCCTCGTCGCTGCGCAGGCGGGCGATCAAGTCCACCTCGGGCGGGTCCGCGCTGCGGTCGTCGCCGGGCGCGGGTGGCGACCCGCCGACATCGACGCGGTCAGCGTATTGCGGTGCGAACGCGCTGCGGTGCACTGCCGCGATCGCAGTAGCGTCGTCAGCGCGTTCGCGACGGATCAGCACGGTCGTCTCCTCCCGAACGAAGTTGGGCTCATCGCACACGTTAGTCGCCTCGACCGGGGCGTCACTATCGTCGAATCGCCAACCAGTTACGAGTGTGCGGGAAGCGGCGGAGGCGCGCAATGGAATTCGCCGCAGTATGCCAGACTCTCACCCCATGGCAAGTTCCGCATCGCTGACCAGGGCTGAAGTCGCCGGCCTGATCGACCACACGCTGCTGGCTCCGGAGGCGTCAACCGCCGATGTCGCCGCGTTGGTCGAGGACGCGCGTGCGCTCGGCGTGTTCGCGATCTGCGTGTCGCCATCCATGCTTCCGGTGCGCGCGCCGGGGCTGGTGGTCGCGACAGTCGCCGGATTCCCCTCGGGCAAGCATCATTCGCTGGTGAAGGGCGCCGAGGCGCGGCTCGCGGTGGACCAGGGCGCGGACGAGGTCGACATGGTGATCGACGTCGGCGCGGCGCGCGCCGGTGACTACACGGCGGTGCTCGCCGATATCGTCACCGTGCGCGAGGCGGTGGGCGATCGGGCACTGCTCAAGGTGATCATCGAATCCGCGGCACTGCCGGACCAGGTGATCGTCGAGGTGTGCCGGGTCGCCGAGCACGCAGGAGCTGATTTCGTGAAGACCTCCACGGGATTCCATCCCGCGGGCGGCGCCAGCACGCACGCGGTGCGGTTGATGGCGGCGACAGTCGGCGGGCGGCTCGGTGTCAAGGCCAGCGGCGGCATCCGCACCGCCGAGGCTGCGGCCGAGATGATCGCAGCCGGCGCGACCCGATTGGGACTATCGAAGTCTCGCGAGGTGCTCGACGGCTTTCCGGCCTGAATTCACGCATCGAGTGGCACACCACGGTGCGGCCGTTCGCGGCTCGCCGCAGCCATGCATCACTCGTCGGGCCAGGTCAGAGGGTGGAGGGCGCGGCACCGAGGGCGACCATGCGGTGGAGGACAGCCGGCGACAGCGCGAGTTCGAATTCGTTTCCGCCGCTTTCGAAGACGAAAGCCAAATAGTTGTCCCGAGATAGTGGCGCCAGTCGGACAGTGCAGTGCTCCCCAACGATTACCCAGCCGCCGATGGTCAACTGATCGGACATCGCGCTCTCCCACCCCTCGATACTTCCGACAAGTGGACTATGCCACTTGTGATTCGAGGGTGTCAACGTCGGAAATTGGCCTATGAACTGGTGGAATACTCCCGCTGGAGTGCCCAGTGTCCGGGTGGATGCACCAGTTCGTCGAACTCGATCACCACCCCGTCGACGTCGTGCGCGGTGCGGTGCCGGACCAGCACCGCAGCGGGCCGCGACAGCCCGAGATGACGCAGCTCGTCCGCCGTGGCCAGTCGCGCGCCGACACGCTCACGCACGAACGCGACGCTCCGACCGATCGCGGATTCCAGATAGCGCAGCGTTCCGCCGGGTAGCCGCTTCGCGTCGAGCAACAGCGCGGCGGACTCGGCGAACCTGCCGGGAAACCACGAGATCACCAGCTCCATCGCACCGGTATCTGTGGCGCTCAGCCGCTTCCGCGTAACTACCGCACTACCCTGAGGCAGGCCGAGCATATCGTTGACCTCGCTCGGCCCTGCGACGACCGCCGCTTCCAGTACGGTTACCGACAGGCCCTCGGCAAAGGACGGCCCGTATCGCGGCGTCCCCTCCCGCATCAGCGCGGGCCGATCGACCACGTAGGTCCCCGACCCACGGTGCGATTCCACAATCCCTTGCTGTCGCAGGGCATTCAGCGCCTTGGCCGCAGTGGGCCGGGCAACCTTCCAGCGCGCGGCGAGCT
The DNA here is from genome assembly GCF_052114905.1 of Nocardia sp. 2TAF39. Lineage (NCBI taxonomy): Bacteria > Bacillati > Actinomycetota > Actinomycetes > Mycobacteriales > Nocardiaceae > Nocardia > Nocardia sp. 2TAF39. The sequence goes on along the minus strand of NZ_JBFRFQ010000038.1, from coordinate 66,121 downwards.
CGCGCTCGGAGGGGACTTCGGCGCCGGGAGCCAGCTCGCCGCGCTCGATCTGCTCACGGAGATGTCCCGAGATCCGGAGATATTTCGGAAGCCCTTCATCAATTTCGGCCACCGGTCGCCTTCCGCCGCGGACACCGCCCCTCGGACTGGCCAGTGTAACAACGGCACGCCCGTGCACCGAGAGCTCGCACAAGCCCGCACCGAGCCGGTCCCGCAGGGCACAGCCGACCGATAGAGTTGCCGGACCAGTACAGCGCGGTACGGACAGGACCGAACGGAAGGGGGCTTCCAGATGGCGGTACCCGACACCGGACAGGGGACGGCTCGAAAGCTGTACGCGGCGGCCATCGGCGAAGGTGACGACGAGCCCTTCGCACTGGACACCGCGGTCGCCGAAAACCTCGCCGCGGCATGCGACAAACTAGTCGACGACCTGCATCAGGCCATGGCCGACCGGCATCTCGTCACCGACGTGACCGGCTTCCCGAATCTGCCGACCGGACATGGTCTCACACGCGGATTCGCAGACAAAGGCAGCCAGTATCTGGACACGCTTGCGGCGTTCCAGGAGACGGCACTGCTGTTCAAGGCCGCGTACCTGGCTGCCGCCAACCGGCTTGCCGAAGCCGAGGCCGCGAACCAGGCGGCCCTGCGACTGATCACCGAGTACCTGGAGCCCAGGTGAGTACGGACTTCCGCGCCGGGATCGACTGAGGGGTAACGAATTGGCAGACTTCGTGGCTCGCGCCGCCGCCGACGGCATCCGGCAGGAACTGGCCGGATTCACCGAAGGAGCAACCGATCCCGCGTACGCACCGGATCGGGAACTGTTCGGCGCCTATACCCACCAGCAGATCTGGGAGCTGGTGCACGAGGCGCTCGACCCGGCCGCGCTCAACCGGACCGCCGAGGCATGGCACGCGAACGCCCGCGCGGTCGCCGAAGCGTTCCAGGCGTTCTCCGACACGACGAACCGAGAATTCGCGCACTGGTCGGGCCGCGCGGCTGACGCCGCAGTACGCGCGACAAGGGAATTCGTCCGCGCGGGCACCGAGGCGCACGATGTATGTCGCGCAATAGCGCGCCTTATGGAGTTGAATGGCGATGCCGCGCAAACGGTCCGGGGTGCGATCCCGCCGCCGCAGCGGTACCGGCCGCTGGAGGACCCAGCCGCCGAGGCGGTGTACGGCGGGAAACGTAGGATGGATCACGACAGTGCGGCGGCCGACATCGAGGCAGATGTCCGGGACACGATGACCTACGTCTACGCCACGACCATGCCCGCTTCCGGCGACCGCGTTCCGCAATTCCCCCAGCCGCAGGGGCCGGCAGGCGTCCCGCCCGATCCCGGCTCCGTCCGTGGAGGCGGCGCACGGTGAAATGGGTGCTCACCCCGGACGAGTTCACGCATGTCTGGGCAAACGAAACAAGTCTGGACCGGAGACCCTATCCGATCAACATGGTGCCGCCGGCCATCGTGCGCACCGCATCGGAATATCGCGCATTACGTCTGCCGCAGCGGTTCGCCCGCCAAGCCGATCCCGACCTGGCCGCCGCCCTGATGGTCTGCGCCCGCACCGACGCGACCACCATCACCATCTCCGGCGAGCGCTCCACCCTCCCGCGCAACGGAGAGGACGCCGATGCCGAACGGATCCTCGCCTTCGCCGCGGTGGTGCACAACCACGCCGGCATCCTGGTCGCCACCCCGGACAAGGTGACCGTGCTGATGTGCCATGCACGGGCCATGGGCGAACGCCTGGTGCAGATCATCGGGTCCGCCCAGCCGGGCAGGCTCGGACCGATGCGCGAGCCGCAGGACGCGGTGCTGGGCCCGGACCACCCGAAACCATTCGCCACCAACGGTCACTGCGGCGCAGCCCGATTCCGTCAAACCCTGTGCAAACCAGTCGACGGCCGCGGCTTCATCACCGTCACCGTGGAACCGGACAACCCCATGTCGCCGCCGACCCGCCACCGCACATGGCTGGACATCACCGGTGATGGGCGGTACATGCTGACCACCGCGCACGACCTCATCCTCGCCCCGGTCTCCGATGAGGATTTCGCCACTCAATTGCAGCGCTTGGCTGGTATCTGATTGGTTAGGTGTAGGACATGGCGAAGCATTGGCTTGTTGCAGCTACCGATGCCCTGAGGGCCGACGGGTTACGGATTGCCGCGCTGGACACGTCCGGGCGGCCGGGGTTCGCGGGCGACAAGAAGGCGGGCACCGAGCTGCTCGCCGAACGCGCCCTGGTGCTGTCGGATCTGCAGGAGAAGCTCTACGCGAACGGCCGCTCCGGAGATAAACGCAGCGTGCTGCTGGTATTGCAGGGCATGGACACCGCGGGCAAAGGCGGCATCGTCCGGCACGTTATCGGCTCGGTCGACCCGCAGGGCGTCGACCACGCCGCATTCGGCGTGCCGACACCGGAGGAGAAGCGCCACCACTTTCTGTGGCGTATCCGCAAGGCGCTCCCGCGCGCCGGTCAGCTCGGGGTGTTCGACCGCTCGCACTACGAGGACGTGCTGGTCGTGCGGGTGCACAACCTGGTGCCGCCCATAGAGTGGCAGCCGCGCTACGACGAGATCAACGCCTTCGAGCGCGAACTGGTGGACGAGGGCATCACCCTGGTGAAGGTCGCCATGTTCGTCTCACTCGACGAACAGAAGAAGCGGCTCGCCGAGCGCCTGGAGCGCCCGGACAAGTACTGGAAGTTCAGCTCGGCCGACATCGACGAGCGCGCGTTCTGGCCCGCTTACCAGGCGGCCTACCAGACAATGTTGGACCGCACATCCACCGAGTACGCGCCATGGCATGTGCTGCCTGCCGACCACAAGTGGTACTCACGGCTCGCGGTCACCGAATTGCTCATCGACGCGCTCGAGCGGCTGGAACTCGATTGGCCCCCAGCGAAATTCGATGTCGAGGAGCAGAAGCGGCGGCTCGCGCAGGCCTGAGTCGCGCCGCGCCGCCTCTGGTCAGGAGACCAGGGGCCGGACTTCCTCGGCGACAAAGCGGATGCAGAAGGCGGGTTCGTCGGCGGTGGTTCGGAGAACAACGACCGCTCGGGCAAGCGCACCGACCAGCCGGGGCGTGCGAGTCGAGGGAAGCTCCGCGTGGTCGCCCCGCGATCGGCTCGGCTCAGGGCAAATGCTGGATCAAGCGCGAGCCGGGCCGGTGCGGCGGCCAGTGCGCGGCGCCGACCCGTCCGGTGTGCACGAATTCGCCCCAGTATCCGCGGATTCGAACGCCGAGCGCCTCGACCTGTGCGGGGGCGAGTGGTTTCAGCATCGCCGCGTCGCGCCAGGCGATGCCGTCCCCGAACAGCAGCGGCAGGTCGATGCAGTGGCAGGCGCCGTACGGGTTCGCCGGATGCAGCTGTCCGACGCGGTAGCAGAAGACGTCCGCACCGGCGTCGGCCAGTTGATCGGCGAACCGGAACATGCCGTCCTCGAACACCTTTCTACCGATGACCCGCTGCGCGGCGGAGGCGAGCCTGGTCCCGATCATCGGCACCTGCCGCACCGGGGCGAACACGGGATGCGGTCCCCCGTAGAACGCCCGCGCCTCTTCCGCCGTGCACCCGATCACCACGTGGAGCCCGGCGGCGGCGCCGCGCACCTTCTTCAGCCACGAGTGCTCGTCGGGCAACGGGCCCGCGTCGGCGACGGGCAGGAAGGGCGGCGCCGAGTTCAGCGCGCCCGGCCCCGCCGTCCGGCGGACGGTACGGGCCTGCGCGGCAAGCAGATCGGGCACCGCTACCGTGTGTGGGTCGGCGTCGAGCTCGGCCAGGAACACCGCACCCACCCGCTCGGCCCTCCGGTGGTTCTGGAACCCGACACCGAACGGTGCGCTCTGCACAATCGCGCGCGCGAACAGCGGCCTGGCCTGCTCGATGCCGAGCAGCGCCAGCACCGACTGCGCGCCCGCTGATTGCCCCGACAACGTGATCCGCTCGGTATCTCCGCCGAACGCGCGAATGTTCTCCCGCACCCAGCGCAACGCCGCGATTTGATCCAGTAGACCGAGGTTCCCCGCCGAAACGCCCGGCGCCCGAAGGTATCCGAGCGCACCGAGACGGTAGCTCACCGAGACCACCACGATGCCGGTCTCGCGCACGAGCCGGTCGGCGTCGTACAGATTCCACTGCCCACTACCGGCGAGATAGGCGCCGCCGTGTAGCCACACCAGTACCGGGCAGCTGCCGGGCTCGGCGCGCGCCGGCGTGGTCACGGTCAGCGCCAAACAGTCTTCCGACTGCTCCAGCGGTTCCGCCCGCCCCATCACCCCTTCGAGACGACCGGGCAATTGCGGCGCGATGGCATGCCGCCGGATCGCCTCGAATACCCCGTCGTGCGGTGCGACCGGCTCCGGCGCACCGAACCGCTCGGCCCGCGCATAGGTGATGCCGCGGAACACCGCGACGTCACCTACCACTTCGCCCACCCAGTGCCCGGAGGGTGCGACCACATCATGCATGCCGCTCTCACCTTCTATCGCAAGTCGACTTGCGATAGACGCTACGAGCCGGGTCCAAACAACGCAAGTGGACTTGCGATAATTGTGCGTATGGTCGAATCCTCCGCGCAGATCCGCGGGGCGCGGCTGCGGAAAGCCGTGCTCGACGCGACGCTCGCGCGCGTCGAGTCCGTCGGCATCGGCAACGTGCGGGTCACCGACGTCGCCGTGGCCGCCGGTGTCCACGAGACCTCTATCTACCGGCGCTGGAAGACCCTGCCCCGACTGCTGCTCGACGCGCTGCTGTCCCGGGTCGCCGAAGAGATCCCCCTGCCCGACACCGGTGCGGTGCGCGGCGACCTGGAGACCTTCATGTCCGACCTGATCCGCTTCGCCCAGACGCCGTCCGGCCTCGCCCTGATCCGCGGCACGGTGGTCGCCGACACCGATCCGGATGCCGAAACGGCGCGGCGCGAATTCTGGGCGCGGCGGCTGGCGGCGTCCGAGGAGATCGTCCGGCGCGGCATCGCCCGCGGCGAGCTGGCTCCGACCGTGGACCCACGACTGACCATGCTCGCGCTCGGTGGGCTGGTGCATCTGCACGTCACACAACTGGGCGGTCCACTGCCCACCGACCTCGCGCACACTGCCGTCGATCTCGTCCTCGCCGGGATCACCCCGCGCTGACCGACGGCACCCGGATGACCGGCATCGCACCGATAACCGAAATCGCGGCGGGTTGACCGATACCTTCCGCACCGACCGACACCGACGCGCGTATCCTCGCCCGGCATTTCGGAATCTCTCAGGTTCACCCGCGATGATGTGGACCGTGGCCCGATCACGCGGGGACGTATTCGGAGGATCTACCATCGTGGCGGCAGGAACCGGCAGGCGAGCGAAAGGCGTGGTGAGCGCACGGTGAGCAAGAACCCGGGTGGGAAATCGAACCCGCTGCTGGCGGCGGAACGCGCCGACCGCAATCGCAAGATCTTCATCCAGGTGGCCGTCGCCGCCGTGCTCGTCGGGCTCGTCGCGGCGATCGGCATCGGCATCGCCGTGAAGAAGGCCCGCAAGGACGACCCCGGCCCCACACCGTCCATCGCCGCGACCGGGAACATGAATACCGGGGGCACCCCCGGCTCGATCACCGACAACGGCGCCGTCCGGATCGGCAAGCCGGACGCGAAGGTGACCGTTCGCGTCATCGCCGACCTGCAGTGCCCCGCCTGCAAAGCCTTCGAGGCGGCCAACTCCCAGGTGCTCGCGGACGCGGTGAACAACGGCACAGCCAAGGTCGAGTACAACGTGATCGCGTTCCTGGACAAGGCCTCCACCACCCAGTACTCCTCGCGCGCGGCGAATGCCTCCTACTGCGTCGCCGAATCCGACCCCACCAAGTACCAGGCCTGGCTGGCCGCGATGTTCGCCCAGCAGCCCGCGGAGGGCGGCAGCGGTCTGCCCGACGACAAACTGATCCAGATCGCCAAGGACGCCGGCTACACCGACGGTGCGGTCGCCCAGTGCATCACCGAACGCAAATACGACAAGTACATCCAGGCCCGCACCAAGGACGTGCTGGAAAGCGGCATCCAGTCGACTCCGTCGATCTTCGTCAACGGCAAGCAGATCCAGTCGAGCCAGGAGATCTTCGGCCCCGGTGGCCTCGCGCCCACGATTGCCGCCGCGGCCCAGTGATCACCACCGGGCCACGGGCCGCGTGGATCCTGCTGATCGGCGGACTCGCGGGCTGGCTGGCCGCGGTGGCGCTCACGGTCGAACGGTTCAAGCTGTTCACCGACCCCGGCTACACCCCGTCGTGCAGCATCAACCCGATCCTGTCCTGTGGGTCGGTGATGGTGACCGACCAGGCGGCCGTGTTCGGGTTCCCCAACCCGCTCATCGGCATCGTCGGATTCTCCGTTGTGGTCACCCTCGGCGCGCTTGCCGTGGCCGGGGTGGGTTTCCCACGCTGGATCTGGGGCGGTCTCTGGCTGGGTACCGCGTGCGGCGTCGGCTTCATCTGCTGGCTGATCTTCGAAAGCCTCTACCGGATCAACGCGCTCTGCCCGTACTGCCTGGTGGTGTGGGCGATCATCACGCCGCTGCTCGCGGTGATCACCGACCAGCTCTGGGGGCGTTCACACGGCCCGCTCGGCGTACTTGTCGAGTGGCGCTGGACCATCGTCGCGCTGTTCTACGCGGTGGTCCTGCTGCTGGTGTTCCTGCGCTTCCAGGACTACTGGCTGTCGCTGGTCTGATCCGGCGGATCAGTTCGGCGGGCCCACGGTCAGCACCACCGCCACCGTGCGCTGTCCGCCCGGGCCGGTGACGGCCAGCCGCACGGTGTCGTTCGGTCTGCGCGTGTTCAGCGCCGCGCGCAGGGATTTCGCGCTGGTGATCACGCGGTCGTCGACCGAGGTGATCACGTCGCCCACGCCTAGTCCCGCGGAATGGGCAGGCATGCCGTAGATCGCGGCGTCCACACGGGCGCCGGTTCCGGCGGGCAGTGCGTTCGAGGTGATCACGCCGAGGGTGGCCGTCGGGCCGATGTGCACGGTGTCGGTCGGGGTGCCGGAACGGATCTGGCGGACCACTTGCATGGCCGTGTCGATCGGCACCGCGTAGCCGGTCGGCGATCGGGCGTCCGAGCGCGCCGACGCGCCCGACGCCGCGGCGATGACCCCGACCACATCCCCCTGCCGGTCGACCAATGCCCCACCGGACTGGCCCGACGTGACCGCCGCAGCGACCTCGAGCATGCCGCTGAGCGATTTGCGCGACAGGTCGACGGCGTTGACCGCCACGATGGCGCTATCCAGATCCGTGATGCGGCCCTGAACCGCGGTCGGGGTGCCGCCTGCCCCGCCTGCGTTGCCGATCGCCATCACCTCGTCCCGCACACGCAGGTCGGCCGAGCTGCCGATGGTGGCGATCCTCAGCGCCGACGCGGCGGAGAGGCCGAGCAGCGCGATGTCGGCACCGGAGTCGTACCCGAGCACCGTGGCGTCGTATACCGTTCCGTTGCCGACGTCGGTGACAGTGACGGTTTCCGCGCCCTTGATCACGTGGTGGCTGGTGAGCACCTCTCCGTCGGCGGTGAGCACGATGCCGGACCCGGCCGCGTCGAGCCCGGACGTCTTGGCGGACGCGTTGATGTTGACCAGCGCCGACTCTACGGCCGCCTCGACGAACATCGGATCGAGTGGCGCGGGCGGCGCCAGGGTGATCGGGGTCGCGATCTCGGACGGGTGGGACCAGTTACGGCTCGGCAGTTGGTCCCGATAGCCGAGAAATGCGGTCACGGCGAGCACGATGGTGACTATCATCACCAGCGCGCGTCCGCCGCCCGACGGGCGCCGGGTCACGTGCTGCCGTTCCTCGTCCATGGGTTCTCCCGCCTAGGCTGAACCGCTGACCAATTCCATTGTGGCCGCAGATCTTCGCCGAAGATCAGGAAACACAAGGGTAGGTTCGCTCCGCGCCGCGCGGAGGCGGCCACCACCGGCCCACCCTGCCGCTTCCGTCCCCCGTGGTTGGCAACCGCACCCATGCGACGGTAGGCATGTATTCATGAGCGAGCGAACAATCAGCGCAGCCACCTCGGTGGTCATGGCGGAGCCGAGCGCCAGCGAGGTGGAGTCATGAGCGAGCGCAGCGAGCGAACAATCAGCGCAGCCACCTCGGTGGTCATGGCGGAGCCGAGCGCCAGCGAGGTGGAGTCATGAACACAGCTGTCGCCTATGCGCTGTCCGCAGCCGATGGCTCGTTCGAGAAGGTCACGATCGAGCGCAGGGACCTGGGTCCGCGCGATGTACTGATCGACATCAAGTTCGCGGGAATCTGCCACTCCGACATCCACACCGCGCGCGACGAATGGGGCGGAGCCAGGTACCCCTGCGTGCCGGGACACGAAATCGCGGGCCTGGTCGCGGCGGTCGGATCCGCGGTGACCAAACACCACGTCGGTGACCGCGTCGGCGTCGGGTGCATGGTGGACTCCTGCGGGGTCTGCGCGCCCTGCCTCGCCGACGAGGAGCAGTACTGCACCGCGGGCGCGACGATGACCTACAACACCCCGGTCGACCCGGCGGTGCAGCCCGGCGGGCATACCCTCGGCGGTTACTCGACGCAGGTTGTGGTGACCGAGGACTTCGTCGTCCAGATCCCGGAGGGCATCGAGCTCGATGTCGCAGCCCCGCTGCTGTGCGCGGGCGTCACGCTGTACTCGCCGCTGCGGCACTGGAACGCCGGGCCGGGCAAAAAGGTCGCCATCATCGGCATGGGTGGGCTCGGACATGTCGGCGTGAAGATCGCGGCGGCGATGGGCGCGGAGGTCACCGCGCTGAGCCATTCGTTGAGCAAGCAGGACGACGGCAAACTTTTCGGCGCGAGCGGGTACTACGCGACCAGCGACAAGCAGACCTTCCGTGACCTGCGTGGCCGGTTCGACCTCATCCTGAACACCGTCTCGGCGAACCTTCCGCTGGACGACTATCTGCGGCTGTTGAACCTGGACGGCACCCTGGTGATCCTCGGCCTCCCCGAGCATCCGTTGACCGTCAAGCCGTTCACCCTCGCCGGATATCGGCGCTCACTGTCGGGCTCGATGATCGGCGGCATCGCGCAGACCCAGGAGATGCTGAATTTCTGCGCCGAGCACGGCATCGGCGCAGAAATCGAACTGATCTCCGCCGACGAGATCGACGGCGCCTACGACCGCGTCGTGGCCAGCGACGTGCGCTACCGCTTCGTCATCGACATCGCGACCATGTGACCCGCGTCGCGGACCGGCGCGGACAGGCGGTGTCGGCCAACGAACCGGGCCACGGCATGGGTAGGTTGGCCTTGTGTCTGCGGAGGAAAAGGACGAAACGACACGACCCGGGGGCGCGTCCGCCGACAAGGCGGTGGTTGCCGCTGAGGCGACCTCGAGTCCGCCGCCGTGGTTGCTGCGTGCCTTCCTGCTCGCCGCGGCGACGGTCGCCGGGCTGGTGGCGGGCTTCTGGGTGCTCCAGAAGTTGCAGGGCCTGCTGACGGTTCTGCTGGTCTCGCTGTTCCTCGCCTTCGCTATCGAGCCTGCGGTGAACTGGCTGGCCCAGCGCGGCATGCGCCGAGGTCCCGCCACCGGATTGGTGTTCCTCGCCGTGACCGCCCTCGCCGTCGCCTTCGGCTGGACACTGGGTAACCTGCTGATCGATCAGGCCACCACACTGGTGCGAAATGCGCCCGATTATGCCGACCGGGCCGTGGACTGGGTCAACCGCACGTTCAAGACCGATGTGTCCAGTACGGATATCCAGAAGTACGCCACCGACTGGAGCTCCAACCTGGAGGGCTACCTGACCGGGTTGGCAGGCAACGTATGGGGTATCGGTACCGCCGCGATCGGCGCCGTCTTCCAAGGCCTCGGCATCCTGCTGTTCACCTACTACTTCGCCGCCGACGGCCCGCGCTTCCGCCACGCCGTGTGCTCACTACTGCCGCCGCGGCGACAGCGGCATGTGTTGCGCGCCTGGGACATCGCGGTGGCGAAGACCGGCGGCTACATCTTCTCGCGCGGCCTGCTCGCGCTCATCTCGACGGTCGCGCACTACGCCGCGCTGCGGGTCTTGGACATTCCCTCCGCGTTCGCGGTCGCGCTCTGGGTCGGTGTGGTCTCGCAGCTCATCCCCACGGTCGGTACCTATCTCGCGGGCGCGCTTCCGGTGATCGTCGCGCTGGTGCACGGCCCGAGCACCGCGCTGTGGATTCTCGGCTTCATCGTGCTCTATCAGCAGTTCGAAAACTACGTGCTGCAACCGCGCATCACCGCGACCACGCTGGACATGCACCCGGCGGTCGCGTTCGGCGCGGTGCTGGCGGGCGCGGCGCTACTCGGCCCGACCGGCGCGCTGCTCGCCATTCCGGTGACCGCGACGGTTCAGGCGTTCTCCAGCGCGTACATCCGCCGCTACGACGTCCAGCCCGGCCTCGACATCAATCCGCCGGAACCCAAGCAGCCACGCCGAAAATGGACCAGGAAGTTGCGTATTCGCTTCTCCGGCAGCGGAAAACCGCCGGCACGGTGAGGCTGCGGGCGCTACGGCTGGCCATGGGCTCGCGTCCCGGGTAGAACTCTTCGGAGACGATTCGCACCGCACGGTGCCGAGGCTGGATGGGAACAATGCTGAAGCGGCCGCCGGACCTGGCCTTCGACCTCGGCAAGATGCACCGTAGGCGCAACGACGTGGCGGCCGCGCGCGAGGCGTTCCAAGCCGCTGTCGCTTCCGGGCATCCGAACTGGGCGCCGTCGGCCGCCGTGGAGTTGGGTGACTTGCTCAGCGCGGCGGGCGACAAGCCGGGGGCCGAGGCGGCCTACCGGGTGGCCGTCGATTCCAATCATTCCGAGGCGGCGCCGCGCGCGGCGTACAACCTCGCTGTGTTGCTTGCCGAGCGTGGCGATATCGCCGCCGCGGAAGCGGCATACCAGCTCGCCGCCGAGTCCGGGCATCCGGACGCGGCGCCCCGCGCGTGGATCAATCTCGGCTATTCGCTGGCCCAGCGCGGAGATTCCGGTGCGGCGCGGGCGGCCTACGGACATGCGATTGCCTCCGGCCCCGGCGAGATCGCCCGGCTCGCCCTGTCCAATCTGGCCTACTTGTTGCGCAACGAGGACGACCTGGACGGCGTGAAGATCGCCTACCGCACCGCCACCGATCGCTGGCCCGCCGAGCAGGCAGTCGTGGTGGCACGCGATCTCGTCCAGCACTTGAGCGAGGCCGGCGATCTGGCCGGAGCCAGGGACGTCAGCCGTCACCTGGTGGAATCGGGTGATCCCGCCGTCTCCGCACGGGCCAGCTTCGACGTGGGGCTGCTCAGCAGCAGGCTCGGCGACACCGCCGCGGCGCTGGCCGCCTTCCAGCGCGCACTCGATTCGACCGACGCCGAAGCCCGAGCACGGGCGGCGGACGCCATCGCGCCGATCTACTGGGAGCGCGCCGCGACCGTGCTGCGCGAGACCGACTGGGCTGGGCTGGAGCACGCCCACGGTTCCGCATCCGACGCGCCCGAACTGCTCGTCGACTTGATCAGCGCCGACACCGAGGATCAGTCGCGCGGTATCGAATTTCTGTATTCCACTGTCCTGCACCAGGGTTCGATCTACTCCGTCACCGCGCCCGCCGCCGTCGTCGTGCTCGGCGCCATGCTGCACGAGCGCACCGATGTGATGCATGCCAGCGCATTCCGCTGGCTCACCGGACCGCAGCCGTTGCGGCTCGGCTTGCTCAACTGGCTGCATGAGGTGATCGCCACCGCCGCATGGCAGTCTGCCGCCGAGGACGACGCCGAACTCACCCCGGCCGACCGTGCCGCCGCAGCGGCCTGCGTCGCGCTGTTCACCGATTTCCGTGCCGCTGCCGCGGCGGCCCTGGCCTCCGCCGGGCCCGACTCGGTCGCCAAGGCCGCTACCGACATGCTCGCGACGCTCACCTCGCTGGCTGCCCTCAGCGAGTGATCGCGTGCAGCACCGCCTCGACCGACTGCCCGGCGAGTTCATCCGACAGCGGCAGGTGCCCGAACAGCGCGCGGTAATAGATCGGCGCGGCGACCGCGTCCAGTACGAAGTCCAGATCGATCCCCGGATCGACCTCGCCCCGCTCGATGGCCGACCGCAGCGCGGTCGCGGTGGTCTGCCTGCGCGGTTCGAAGACCGTGGCCAGGAAATGGGCGCGCAGCCGCGCGTCCCCCGCCAAGTCGGCGACCAGTGCGGGCAGCACCCGGTGCAGCGAGGTATCCCGCAGCGCGGCAATGAGAGTGCGCATAGCGTGGGTGAGGTCGGCGCGCAGATCACCGGTGTCGGGGGTGGGTTGCACGCCGAGCAGGTCGGCGACCACGTCGACCACCAAGTGGCGCTTCGACGGCCACCTGCGGTAGATCGCCGGGCGGTGCAGGCCCGCGCGAGCGGCGACCCCACCGATGGACAGGTCGGCGTAGCCGACCTCGTCGAGCACCTCGCGCGCGGCGATCAGCACCGCGGCGTCGATCCGGTCGTCGCGGGTCCGGCCCGCCATCAGAAGACCGGGCGCGGCATCAGCACGACGCGCCAGCCGTCCGGATCAGGAAAGGTCAGACCGCCGTTGGCTGCCCAGAAGGGGTTTTCCGCGGGCACCGGTTCGACACCGAATTCGCCGAGCCGTTGCGCCACGTCGTACATGTGGGTCTCGCCGTCGAAGTAGAACACCAACAGATTCTCCGCACTCGGCGCATCGCCGGGGCTGCCGTTCTCATGCGTGGTGAATTCCAGGTGATATCCGGCTCCGGGCAGTCCGAGCATCACCCCGTCGTAGCCCGCATGGTTCTCGAATCGGTAGAGCTCGCGCAGGCCGAGACCCTCGACATAGAAGCGCACCACCTCGTCGAGGCGGTCGGTCGGGCGGGCGATACGGACCTGCGCGACGCGCAGCGAGTCCGGCCAGCTGTCGGTTTCCATACGTGAATAATACGGTTCGTACCGAACCGAATTAAGCCAGTCGCACTCCGCGCAGGCCCGGCCACCTTCGATTCGGTCGAACGCGACGGCGGCCCGGGTTTTTCGCTGGTCAGCGCTATCTCACTCGGCGGCCTCGGCACGCCTGCGGACGCGGCGCGCCGCGGCAACCAGATTGCGCAACGACGGCTCGAGCTGCCAGTAGTGGCGCGTCTTCAAGCCACCGTCCGGATTCGCCCACAACCGCTCCGGCGTCACCGCTTCCGCTGCCGCCGTGAGTAATTCGTCGAGCTCGTCGATGTCCGGGATGCGCGCGGAACGACTCTCGTACACGCCGGGGCCGACGCCGTGGCTGAGCCCGTGCCCCGAGCGGGAGTCCTCTTTCAGTGCCCGCAGCACCCACTCGATGGAACGGGTCGCCACGATCGCCGTGACGTCGGCGTCGAGTTCCTCGATCGCCTCGACCACCTCGGCGCGGCCGGAATAGCCGATATGCGTGTGGATCTGGGTCTCCGCCTGGACACCGGAGGTGGCCAGCCGGAACGCGTCCACCGCCCAGCGCAGGTACTCCGCCCTGCCCTCCGGACGCAATGGCAGCATCTCGCGGATCGCGGGCTCGTCGACCTGGATGATCGAGATACCCGCCTTTTCCAGGTCGACCACCTCGTCTCGAATCGCCAGCGCCACCTGGTCGGCGGTCTCGTGCAACGGCTGGTCCTGACGGACGAACGAGCGCGCGATCATAGTGACCGGTCCGGTCACCATGCCCTTGACCGGTTTGTCGGTGAGCGACTGCGCGTAGCCGATCCACTCCACCGACATCGGCGCGGGCCGCGCCACGTCGCCGTAGAGGATCGGCGGCCGCACACACCGGGATCCGTACACCTGCACCCAGCCGAAGTGAGTGGTCTCGAATCCGTCGAGTAGCTCGGCGAAGTACTGGATCATGTCATTGCGCTCGTGCTCGCCGTGCACGAGCACATCGAGACCGATGTCCTCCTGCAGCCGGATCGTCGCCGCTATCTCGGCCTCGATCCGCTTGCGGTAGTCCTCGTAGGACAGCCGCCCCTCACCGAGTTCGTAGCGCGCCTGGCGGATTCGACCGGTCTGTGGGAAGGACCCGAGCGTGGTCGCGGGCACCGGCGGCAGATTCAGCTTGCGCTGCTGCGCTTCCCTGCGCACCTCGTAAGGCTCGCGCGAACGCATGTCCGGCGTCACCGCGTAGACCCGCTGCCGCACCGCGTGCTTCTGCTTGAAATGCACCTCGGTCGGACGTTTGCGCCACTTGTCCGACGCACCCTCGGTGAGCGCCTTCGCAAGCGAAACCACCTCCCCCACCTTCTGTTTCGCGAAGGCGAGGCGGTCGGCGACATGTCCCTCGATGTCGTATTCGGTCAGCAGGTCGTATGGCACGTGCAGCAGCGTGGTCCCGGTCGCGACAACCAGGTCCGGGCACACCTGAGCGAGCTCGTTGAGGTATTCCAGCGTCGCGTAGCGGTCGGCACGCCACACGTTGCGACCGCTGATCACGCCCGCGTACAGGCGCTTACGCCGGATGCCAGGCACCTTGGCCAGATCATCCGGACGGATCCGGTAGCTGGCCAGGTCCAACCCGATCGCCTCGACACCGGTGCCGGCCAGGATGGTCAATGCCTCGCCGAAATCGCCGTACTGGCCGGTGACCAGGATGCGTGGGCGCAACGGCGCCTTCGAAAGCCGTTGGTAGGCGACTTCGAAGGCGGCCAGTTCGGCGGGCGTGCGCTCGCTGGTGAACGCGGCCTCGTCCAGCTGCACACAGGTGGCGCCCCGCTTGGCGAGGATCTCGAACAGCTCCTCGTATACCGGGAGCAGCTTGTCGAGCAGACTCAGAGTGTCGAAATCGCCCGGCTCCCCCGGGATGTGCCCGGCCTTGGACAGCAACAGCAGCGACACCGGACCGATGACCACCGGCCGCAGCTCGATGTCGCGCTCCTTCGCCCGGTCGAATTCGTCGAGCAGGGCCTCGGGGTGCAGCGAGAATTCGGTGTCGGCGTCCAGTTCGGGCTGGCGGTAGTGGTAGTTGGTGCCGAAGAAACGGACCAGCTCCAGCGGCGGCAGGTCGGGCCGGCCGCGCGCCATCAGGAAGTAGAAGTCCAGCGGGTCCAACCCGTCCCGGTACGGCTCGAACCGCTTGGGGACCGCACCGAACAGCAGCGCGTTGTCCAGCACGTGGTCGTAGAACGAGAAGGTATTGCCAGGAACCTGAGTCAGCCCCGTGGCGGCCAGCTCGCTGAATTGCTGTTCCTGGATATCGCGGCCGACCGCGAGCAGCTCGTCGCGCCCGATCGCACCGCGCCAGTAGGCCTCCAGTGCCCGCTTGAGCTCCCGGTGCGGTCCGATCCTGGGATAGCCGAGGACGCTCGACCCATAGCCGTCAGTCACGTTCACCATGAGCGGGATACTCCTGTGTTCGATGTGCAACGCTGTGTTTGATGTGCAGCGCCTGCGGCGCTGCGTGTTCGCGGCCCCCTTATGGCTCGCGTCCGAGCGGGCGAGACTCGCGACTACGTCGCATGCGCTTCGCCCGCTCGGACGCGAGCCGGGCCGCGAACGGCGCTCGTAAGACTCGCGCCCGACGGCGCTAGCGGAATCGGACCGTTTCGCCCCAGGGTTCGCCGACCACCTCGCGGTTGTACCGAACGCCTACCGGTGGTTGTACTGGTAGAAGCCCGCTCCTGTTTTCTTACCCAATAGTCCCGCCTCCACCATGCGCATGAGCAGGGGCGGAGCCGAGTACAGCGGCTCTTTGAACTCCGAGTACATCGAGTCGGCGATGGACTTCACGGTGTCGAGGCCGACCAGGTCGGTCAGCGCCAGCGGACCCATCGGGTGGGCGCAGCCGAGCACCATCGCCTTGTCGACGTCCTCCTTGGTAGCGAAACCGGATTCGACCATGCGGATGGCCGAGAGCAGATACGGCACCAGCAGGGCATTGACCACGAAACCGGAGCGGTCGGCGGAGCGCACGACCTGCTTGTCGAGGACATCGCCCGCGAAGGCCTCGGCCCGCGCGGCGACCGACTCGCTGGTTTTGAGCGTGGTGACCAGCTCGACCAGCGGCAGCACCGGGACGGGGTTGAAGAAGTGCATTCCGACGACCCGCTCGGGGTTCGCCGTGGCGACCGCGATCTTCATGATCGGGATGGAGGATGTGTTGGAGGCCAGCACAGCGGACGGGTCGGTGACGACCTTGTCCAGTTCGGCAAAGATGCTGGTCTTCACCTTCTCGTCCTCGAGTACCGCCTCGACTACCAGCTGGCGGTCGGCGAAGTCGCCGATGTCGGAGGTGAAGCGCAGGCGCCACGCGGCCTGTTCGCGCTCGCGCTCGGTGATCTTGCCGCTGCTCACGCCACGGTCGAGCGACCGGAGGATGCGGGCGCGGCCCGCGGCAGCCAGTTCCCGGGTCTGCTCGTACACCAGCACGTCGACGTGCGCCCTGGCACACACTTCCGCGATTCCGGCGCCCATCTGGCCGGCGCCGATAACACCGACGCGTTGGATCTTTTCGCTGCTCACGTCCCGCTCCTGCTGGTTTGTCTGGCTGTCGGGTGGCTTTGTGGTGAAGGTGCCGCTCGGTTGTGAGCGAAGCCTCCGATGGTCCAAGTTATAGGGATGCCCTCCCCGCCGGGGCTGTTCAGCGGGGAGGGCGAACACCCCTACCGGAGTAGGGGATTATCGGTATTCACGTCAGGAGCCTCACTTCCCTCGGTTAGCACCAGCCGAGCCCCAAATCGTTAGGTCACTGCTTACGCAACCACAACGCGCGAGGCCATCGAGCGCCGTTCGCGGCCCGTCTCGCGTCCGAGTGACCGTTGCGCATGCGCCGCAGGCGCGAGCAGCGGTCGCTCGGACGCGAGACTCCCAGGGGCCGCGAACACGCAGCGCCGCAGGCGCTGCCTAATGAAACTGCCCCTCTTCGGTGGAGCCCTTCAGTGCCGCCGTCGAGGTGTTCGGGTCGACGGTGGTCGCGATCAGGTCGAAGTAGCCGGCGCCGACCTCACGCTGGTGCTTGGTGGCGGTGTACCCGCGCTCCTCGGCGGCGAACTCGCGCTCCTGCAGGTCGACGTAGGCGGTCATGCCTTCGCGGGCGTAGCCGTAGGCCAGGTCGAACATGCCGTAGTTGAGCGAGTGGAAGCCGGCCAGGGTGATGAACTGGAACTTGAAGCCCATCGCGCCGAGCTCCTTCTGGAACTTCGCGATGGTCGCGTCGTCCAGGTGCGCCTTCCAGTTGAAGGACGGGGAGCAGTTGTAGGCGAGCAGCTGGTCCGGGAACTCGTTGCGCACGGCCTCAGCGAACTGCTTGGCCAGCTCGAGGTCGGGCTTGCCGGTCTCCATCCAGATCAGGTCGGCGTAGGGGGCGTAGGCCTTGGCACGCGCGATGCAGGGCTCGATGCCGTTCCGCACGCCGTAGAAGCCTTCGGAGGTGCGGGTGCCGTCCAGGAACGGCCGGTCGCGCTCGTCCACGTCCGAGGTGATCAGGGTGGCGGCTTCGGCGTCGGTGCGGGCGATGATCACCGAGGGCACGTCGGCGACGTCGGCCGCCAGCCGCGCGGAGGTCAGGGTGCGGACGTGCTGCTGGGTCGGGATGAGGACCTTGCCGCCGAGGTGGCCGCACTTCTTCTCGGAGGCGAGCTGGTCTTCCCAGTGCACGCCGGCGGCGCCGGCCTGGATCATGGCCTTCTGCAGCTCGTAGGCGTTCAGCGCGCCACCGAAGCCGGCCTCGGCATCGGCGACGATCGGGGCGAGCCAGTTGGAGACGGAGGTGTCGCCCTCGACCTTGGCGATCTCGTCGGCGCGCAGCAGCGCGTTGTTGATGCGGCGGACCACGGCGGGCACCGAGTTGGCCGGGTAGAGGCTCTGGTCCGGGTAGGTGTGGCCGGACAGGTTCGCGTCACCCGCGACCTGCCACCCCGACAGATAGATGGCCTTCAGGCCGGCGCGGACCTGCTGGACCGCCATGTTGCCGGTGAGGGCGCCGAGCGAGTTGATGTAGTCCTCGTTGTTGACGAGATCCCAGAGGATCTCCGAACCGCGCCGCGCGAGGGTGGCCTCCTCGACGACAGTGCCCTGGAGCTTCGACACCTGCTCCGCGGTGTAGTTCCGGGTGACGCCCTTCCAGCGGGGGTTGGTGTCCCAATCCTTCTGGATTTCCGCAGCGGTCTTCGGGGTGCCGGTGGTCGACATCTCTGACTCCACTTCCTCGTTCGATCGATGCCGCAGGGGTCGAGCATTGCAACAACTCAGACTGCTGGAGCGGCAATTTGCAGGCTTGCTAGGCCTATCGGATGTACTTCCACACGATTGCACAACCAGAAATAGCCGTCTACCTGTTGCTACTGCGAATCTCAGCTAGGTTTCGAGCGACGTTTGCCAACTCTGCAAAATTTGCCACCTAATTGCAAGCGTGCAACCTACCGGCCAGTAGCCCTGACGTGCGATTTTAGCGTAACGCCCGTACTGTTAGCGATCGACGGCCAGGCCACCCACGACGCACCCGGCAATTCCCTCCTGTGAGCACATTCACAAGGCCGCTGTGGCCTGCGCCACGCGAGGACTGGCGACAGAATCGCGGCACCGACCCGCAAGGAGTCACCAAGCGTGAAGACCGATATGCCCGAGACGACGTGGTCCAAGAGCACCCCACAGCAGCGGCCAGACCGCCTCCGTGGAAGTGGCTCGGCTCCGGGCGCGATCCACAGTAGAAATACGGCTGTTGCGAAGTGGTTCGACAACAGCCATATCCCTACGTTCGACGGCATCGCTGCCGTCAACCGCAGCAGGTGACCTGGCCACTCCGGGCCAAGGACGGACAAACCGAGCCAAGCTGCCCCTGTGGGGCTGGTCGACCGGCGAACGACCATACTTCACCGTCGAAAGAAGTTGACGCCGAGCAATTTGCTGAACTTTCAGCGGCACCGGCAAGGGGTCATGGCGTCCAGCGGGCGCGTAGAACTCCATCGTCGTCGGGGAGCACGCCGGCGAGCAGGGGGCTACGCTCGTCCACCGTCATGGGCAATATCATCGCGGCGCGTGCCCGAGCCAGTTGCGCGGGCAGTTGCGCGTGGTCTTCGTCGTCGGCGAGGAAGCTGGTGATGTACTCATCTTGGTTTTCCCAGACGAGTTCGATCAGTCCTTCTCGGGGGACCGCACGAAGTACGGCCGCGACGTCGGTGCAGAGATCCGGCCAGACAAGCAGTCGGGCGCGTGGCGTCAGTCCGGCGCGAACGATGCTGATGTTGGTGGCGTCGAGGCGACACCAGCGGGACGCGTTAGTGACGTAGCCCTCTTCCAGTAGCACTGATCCGTGACGGTTGACGAGGTCGGTCAGTTCAGCCCAGAACGCGTCGTCGGCGCAACGTTGCTCGCCCGGCTCATCGAAGGATGGGTCACATGGGGACATGTCGAGCCGCTGCGGGAACAGCCCGAGTGCGCGGGTGCGAGCAACTGCCTGCTCGCAGGATTCAGTACTGCCGATATACATGTACTGGTCGTATCCGACGTGGAGGAAAAACCTTCCCTCCACTTCCAGCCGGCACCATGCGCCACTGTCGCGCAGCATGGCGCGTAAAAGTTCGAGACCCGTGCTGAGACCCACCTGAGCGCCGTCGTGATAGCCGGTCAGGTCTGACGGGAACAGCCCGCTCAGCCCATGGCCGTCGATCGGTGCTTCCAAGCCGAAATTGATGAAACCTGCGATGGCGGGGTCACGAATTGTCAGATGAGTTACTGCGGTGTCCTCGGCGAAGGCCGCCGCGGCGTCGAGGTAGGCGGCTTCCACTCGGCCGTGGTCGCTGATGCTGTCCTCAGCACCGATGTAGTAGCCGCGGTCGTCACGATCGGCTGGGTCGTACTTGGTCACCTGGTAGACAACGGGTAGCATGTCACGACCTCGCGGGCCCGCACACCACAATGGGAGCATGGCCGCGCTCGAGGATCCGATCGACCATTGCCGCGCCGAAGCTTCCAGCGGTGACCAGCCAGCGTTCTCCAGAATAGAGCATAAGCACCAGAGTAGAAGCTGGCGCGGAATATGCGACCAGATACCCAACCATGTCTGAGAATCCTTTCAGCCCAGCGTGTCTGGGCAGCTCGTCTTGCCTGACGATCGCCCAGAGCAACCCGCGGCGGTGCGCTGGTCCGCAACAGCCGAACGCTGCCGCAGACCACACGTCACCTATGGTCCGGGGGCGCGGGAACCCAAGCATCAGAACGCAACTGACTCCGCATCCGAGTGAGAGTTCTTCGCCGGCTGCCATGGGGCCTCGGCTGAAGAACCCCGAGTTTTCCTGAACACGCCGGGATGGCAGCCAACCGGCTAACGGGCCCCGAACCACGCCGGTCCGAGGCAGACGCGGCCGCAGAACCCAATCCGAACCAGATCACGCAAAGCGCATCAGCGGCACAAACGATCCGGGTTAGGCTCACGGCCCTTGTTGTTCGACCGCTTGGAGTTTCGCCGATGACGATGCCCCCGTCTCCAGCGCACAGCCGACCCGGCCACACGCCGCACGGCTCGCCGATCGACACCGACGGCCCGCGGATTCCGCTGTACTCACCCGAATTCTCGTCGGATCCACACGGCACCTATCGCAAGATGCGTGAAAGGTACGGCTCGTTGGCGCCGGTGGAGTTGGCGCCGGGCGTACCCGCCACCTTGGTGATCGGGTATTACGCCGCAGTCCGGATCCTCAACGACCCGGACCATTTTCCGGCCGATCCGCGCACCTGGGAACAGGACATTCCCGCCGAGTGCCCGTTGCTACCGATGATGAAGTGGCGGCCGAACGCGCTGCGCAACGACGGCGTCGCGCACGCTCGCTATCGACAGGCCAACATCGCGGGTCTCGACGGTGTCGATCAGTACCTCCTGCACGACATCGTGGCGCAGATCGCGATCCCGCTGATCAATTCGTTCTGCGCGGACGGGTCCGCGGATCTGGTCCGCCAGTATGCGCTTCCGCTGGCCTTCGCGGTGCTGAACGCCATGCTCGGCTGTCCCGCCGAGCTCGCACAGCAGGCCGCAACCAGTTTGCGGGCTATCGTCGAGGGCGGCGCCGGCGCGGAGAACGGGAACAAGACCCTCGCCGAGGCGCTGACAAGGTTGATCCTGCTCAAGCGAGCCGAACCCGGCGACGACGTGACCACGCGGATAATGCAGCACCCAGCCGAGCTGAGCGATACGGAAATGGTGTATCAGCTGAGCACGCTGTACGGCGCGGGTATCGAACCGCAGCAGAATCTGATCGTCAACACCCTGCTGCTGATCCTGACCGACGAGCGATTCGGCGGCAGCGTGCTGGGCGGGAGCCTGTCGACCCGGGATGCTCTCGACGAGGTGTTGTTCAACGATCCGCCGATGGCGAACTTCTGTATCAGCTTCCCGAAGCAGCCGATCCTGATCGACGACTTCTGGCTGCCCGCCCACCAACCTGTCCTGATCAGCATGACCGCCTGCAATACCGACCCAGCGATCGGCTCCGACCAGTACGCGGGGAATCGCGCCCATCTGGCTTTCGGTGGCGGGCCACACCGGTGCCCCGCCAGTTCGCTGGCTTACCTGATCGCCCAGGATGCCATCGACCAGCTGCTGGACGCGTTGCCCGAGATGCGTCTGGCACTACCACCTGATGAGCTGACCTGGCGGCCGGGCCCGTTCCACCGAGCAATGACGGCCCTGCCCGTCGTCTTCCCGGAATCACCGCCGCTGCCTCTGGCGTAAACGCGTTACGGTCGCCAGCCGTCTCTCCAGAAGAATCCGACTTCCACCGACTACAATCGACCGTTCCATCGAGCAGCATTGAATTAGGAATTCTTCCAATGGCTTTCAGTTCGCGGGCACAGTCGCAGCCACACCGGCAGTCGCAGGTGCGGGTGCCGGAGGAGGCGGGCGAAAACAGAATAGGTCTGGCCGCAGTAACGGACGGCTTCCTGGTGTTATTCGTCGGCCTCGGTGTCTCTCAGCGCGTTTTTCCCGACACCGACGGCGCTGTGGCGTTTCTCGCGGCGTGGGTCGTCTGCGTGTTCGCGCTGTCCTTCGCCAATCATGTGATCGGCACCCTGCTTTTCCGGGGAAGTATCGCCAAGCTCCTCTATGGCATGCGGGTGGTGCGGTGGAAGGACGGCCGACGCCCACGATTCTGGCAGACGCTCTGGCGGTGGTTGTTCGGCTTCGTCGTTATCGCCATGCAATACATCTTGGAGGGCGAAAGTGTCGGGCAGGCGTGTGGCCTGCGGACTGTGCGCCGACGTGACGAACTCAGGACATAGCGCCCACCGGATGCTCCTTCTGCCAGTGTTCGGCGATGTCGATGCGGCGGGTGATCCAGACCTGGTCGTGCGACTGCACATGGTCGAGCAACCGCTCCAGCGCGGCGGTGCGGGCGGGACGGCCGACCAGCCTGCAGTGCAGCCCGATCGACAGCATCTTCGGACTACCCTCCGCGCCTTCGCGATACAGCACGTCGAAGGCGTCGCGCAGATGCGCGAAGAACTGTTCGCCGGTGGGGAATCCGGCGGGCGAGGCGAAACGCATGTCGTTGGTGTCCAGGGTGTAGGGCACCACCAAATGGTCCCGGTCGTGCACCCGCACCCAGTACGGAAGGTCGTCGGCGTATGAGTCCGAGTCGTAGACGAACCCACCGTGCTCCACCACCAGCTCACGGGTGTGCGGCGAGTCGCGGCCGGTGTACCAGCCGAGCGGCGCGGCGCCGGTCAGTTCGGTCAGGATGCGCACCGCCTCCGCCATGTGCGCCCGTTCGGTGTCGCGGTCGGTCAGCTGGTAGGACTTCCAGCGCAGGCCGTGACAGGCGATCTCGTGGCCGAGATCACGAAAAGCGGCCACCGCCTGTGGATTTCGTTGCATAGCACGGGCAACGGCGAATATGGTCAACGGCAGCTCGCGCCGGTCGAAGACGCGAAGCACCCGCCAAAGCCCAGCACGGGAGCCGTACTCGTAGAGCGATTCCATGCTCATATGGCGATTCGGAAACGCTTCCGCCGGAGTCATTTCCGAAAGGAACGTCTCGGAGTGCTCGTCGCCGTCGAGGACATTGCTCTCGCCGCCTTCCTCGTAGTTGAGCACGAACTGGACCGCGATCCGCGCGTCGCCCGGCCATTTCGGGTCGGGCGGCCTCGGGCCGTAGCCGACGAAATCCCGTTCGCTCATGCGGTGTCCTCTCTGGCATGAGCGGGAGGCCCTCCGTGGTTACGCAGGCTGCCGCCTCCGGGCCTTGACCCGCTCATGCGCCGAGCTCCCCGTACAGCCGCAGCCGCGCGAGCCCGCCGTCGGGATAGATGTCCAGGCGGACCTCCTCCACCGACACGGCCACCGGCGCGATCGGGAAACGGTGCCTGGTGTCGGGCAGCAGCGCGGTACGCGGCAACAACTCCAACTCGGTCCCGTCGTTGGTGCGGCCGGTGAGCCGGGCCGCACCCGGACTGTTGCCGAGAAAGTAAGAAGTGTCCAGCTCTGCGAGCCGGATCAATCCGGGCCCGGCCAGCCGGATGTGCACCCAGTCGTTGCCGTCGTCCCTGCGACGGGCGGTCTCCCAGCCGTCGCCCATGCGCCGCGCCAGCCCCGGATAGAGCAGCTGATTGGGCGAGCTGTAGAAGCGATTGGAGCAGTCCAGCACCAGCGCGCCGTTCTCCAGCGCGGCCAGATCCAGCGGGCCGATGCCGAGCAGCCTCTGGTCCGGCCTGCCCTCGCCGTGCACCCGCAGCCTGGCCACGCCGCCGTCGGGGTGCATGGTGAGTTTCACATGCGTCCAGCGCTTCTCGCTCTCGACGGTGAAAAGGTTGCGGCTGTCGCCCGCTACCGGGGAGCGGTCGATCAGCACAACCCAATCATCGTGCGCGGCAATGGATTCTGCGGGCAGATAATCATCGATCTCCAGCGCGGAGACCGAGACCGCGGGCGGATAGTTGCCCGTGAACCACGCGGTGTCGACCACGATCCCGCGGATCACGCCCGGCACGCCGAGCCGCACTATCGCCGAGTCGTCGCCGGGCCGTCCACGGTGTCTGCGAGTCTCCCAGCCGTCATAGATCTGCCCCTTGTGCCCGAAGGTGGACGGCCGGTAATCGGCCGGGCCCGGGTTGATCAAATTCTCCTTCTCCGCGAAGGATTCGTCATCGGCCCAGATCACCGCGCCGCCGAGCGGGCGAACCGCCAGATCCGGTAGCAGCGTGAACTCTTCGTTCTCGACGAGATCGCGCATCACACCTCCTGTATGTTGCGGGACACCCGCACCCTGTCGGCGTCGATGAGCGCTGCGCGATTGTGTCTCATCACACCTCCTGTATCTTGCGGGACCGTACCGTTCGGGTGGCCGTTCATGGCGTCTCCGGCGGAATCGGTGTACGGGCCACCAAGGCGCGCAGGACCGCCTCGGTCAACTCGGGGGCGCCCGAGTCGTCGCGGGCGCCGCAGTCGATCCCGCGCAGCACAGTGGCGGCCAGCGCTTCCGCGGTGGCAGGCTCGTCCAGCACGCCGCCGCCGCGCCGGTCCAGGTAGGCCCGCAGACGCGGCACCGCCACGTCGATCGCCGTGCGGAAGAAGTCGTAGGTAGCCAGCCAGCGGGTGACCAGGTGGCCGGGATGCATGTCCCAGCCCTGGTAGTAACCGCGTCGCAACGATCGGGCGACCAGGCGGTGATGGTTGCGCAGCGCCACTTCGGGCTCGGCGTCGGGCACGATCTGGGTGGAGCCGTCGCACACCCACACGCCGGTCTGCGCTGCCGCCACCTGCATGGCCGACTTGGCGTAGTCGGCGGCCGGGTGGTCGAGCGCCTGATCCGGTGCGGCGACACCACAGGCGGCGGTGTAGTCGTAGGTGCCGAAATGCAGTCCGCTGCATCGCCCCTCGGCCAGTCCGATCATCTCGGCCACCGGCGCGGTGCCGTCCGCGGCGATAATCGCCTGCGGACTCTCGATCTGCAGTTCGAAGCGCAGCGTGCCCTCCGGGATGCCGTAGCCGCGCTCGAGGCCCGCACAGAGCTGCGTAAGCGCCATAACCTGTGGCACAGCACGGATTTTCGGCACCGTGAAGACAAATCCGTTCGGTACTCCGCCCGCGCTGTCGAGCACCAGTTCGAGCGTGCGCAGGGCACGGTTGCGCTCGCCGCCTGCCAGGCCCTTCATTCGAATGCCACCGGTCGGGCTGCCGGGCCGCCGCGCCCAGGCCGCGAGCACGGCGCCCGCCGCCGCCGCGGCGCGGTCCTCCTCGGCGTCGGCACGGAAGCCGTAGCCGTCCTCGAAGTCGATGCGCAGGTCCTGGACCGGATCTTGCTCCAGCCGTCTGCGAACGTCCGGTAGCGAAGCGGTTCGGTCGAGGGCCGCCAGCAGGTCGAAATGGCGGTCGAGCAGCTCGACGGCGGCCGCGCCCCATTCCCGCGGGGTCTCCTCGGCGACCCGATCGGCGGGGACGTACACGGTGTGGATCGGCTGCGGCCTGCCGTTCGAGCCCGGATACCTGCGGCGCAGGTCAGCGTCGACCCCGTCGAGCAGTGCCTCGATCCTGGCGCGGACGTTCGCGGGCACCTTGATCACCGTCGGTCCTCCTCCTGGATCGCACGCCAGACCCGGTCCGCCGTCATCGGCAGCCGGACCATGCGCACCCCCACAGCGTCGCGGATCGCGTTCGCCAGAGCGGGCGCGACCGGGTTGTACGGTGACTCGCTCATCGACTTGGCGCCGAGCGGTCCCAGCTCGTCGGCCGTGTCGGCGAAGTACACCTCGGTGCGTGGCACGTCAGCGAACTGCGGGACGTGGTAGTGCCGCAAGGTCCGTGTGGTCACCACACCATGATCGCTGCGCATGTCCTCGTACAACGCCGAACCGACGGCCTGCGCGACACCTCCCTCCACCTGCCCGCGGCACTGCACCGGGTTGAGCACCGTGCCCGCGTCGGCGGCATGGACCGACTGGAGGATGCGGACCGAGCCGGTGTCGGGGTGCACGGCGACGCGGACGGCGTGCACGTTGAAACTCACCGACCTGGGGCTGCCCGCGTGCTCGCCGTGCGCGGTCAGCTCACCGTCGACCAGCAGCTCGTCCGCGCCGAGCAGCCGGTCGCCACAACGGACGCCGCCGGCCTCCAGCACGCAGTCGTGCTTGGGAATGCCCGCCAGCTTCGCCGCCCTGGCCAGTATGAGCGCGCGCAGCTCCCGCGCCGCCGCATAACAGGCGTTGCCGGCGACCACGATGCCGGTGGAGCCGAACGCGCCGGTGTCGTGACCGACCAGGTCGGTGTCGGACTGCCGAATCACGATGCGGGACGCGTCGGTGTCCAGCGCGGTGGCGGCCAGCTGCGCGTGCACCGTCGTCGTGCCGTTACCGAATTCCGCCGTGCCGACCCGGATCTCATAGCGTCCGTCCGGCAGCAGACTCACCGTCGCGTCCGAATGGTGCCCACGCGGCGGGATCGTCGCGATCATCGCGGCGGCCATGCCGGTGCCGACCCGCCATTCCGCACCCGGAGCACGAATATCGTTGCCGCGCAGCAGAGCTCGCTCGGCGAGGTCGAGACACTGATCGAGGCCGTAGCTGCCGAACACCAGGTCGCCTTCGTTCACCGCCGCGCCGACGAGCGGGTCGCCGGGCACCACCACGTTGCGCCGCCGGAACTCGAACGGGTCGATGCCGAGCGTGCTGGCGAGATCATCCAACGCCGACTCCACCCCGAATATGACCTGGCCGAGGCCATAGCCGCGGAATGCGCCGGAAGGAAGGTTGTTGGTGTACACCACCTGGGCGTCGACCCGCTTGTTGGCGCAGCGGTAGATCTCCACCGACTCGCCGACACCGTGGAACATCACTCCCGCACTGTGGTTGCCGTACGCCCCGGCATCGGCTAGAACGTCGACGGCCAACGCGGTCAGTACGCCGTTCGCGTCGGCGCCCGCCGACACCGCGACCCGCATCGGATGGCGGCAGGTCGCGGCGGTGAACTCGTCGGAGCGGGTGAACTCGTACTGTACCGGCCTGCCGGTACGCAGCACGGCCAGCGCGATCAGGTCCTCGACCAGCATCTCCTGCTTGGCGCCGAACCCGCCGCCGACCCGCGCGGCGAACACTCGCACCTGCGCGCGCGACAGCCCGAACAGGTGGCACAGTTCGTCGCGCACCAGGAAAGGAACCTGGGTGCTGCACCGGATGACGAGCCTGCCGTCGGCATCCAGCCATCCGATCCCGCCGTGCGTCTCCATATGCACGTGCTGCCCGCGCGGCGAATCCCACACACCCCGCACCACGTGCGCCGCGGCGGCCAGACCCGCCGCCACATCGCCGACGGCGCCGTGCACTTCGGCGACCAGGTTGCGGTCGGCATCCGCGATCCGGGCCGCGTCCGATTTGTCCCCGTGCAGTTTCGGCGCACCCGGGAGCAGCGCCTCCTCCGGATCGAACACCGCGGGCAAAATCTCATAGTCCACCCGCAGCAGCGCGCACGCAGCGCGGGCGACCGCGACGCTCTCGGCCACGACCGCCGCCACGCGCTGTCCGACGAAACGGACGGTGCGGTCGAGCACATAGGTGTCATCGGGGTCGTCCGCCCGCAGCTGGTGCCGCGCTGACGAGAACGCGACAGGTGGCGAGTCGGCGTGGGTGAGTACCGCATGCACGCCGGGCAGCGCTTCGGCGGCCACGGTGTCGATCGATCGGATCACCGCGTGCGCGTGCGGGCTCGGCAATACCGCAATATGCAGCGGGGGCGTCGGAGGCGCCGTGGCGGTGTCGCCCCGCCTCGTGACGGGATCGCCCGGTCGCCCGCCGTCCGCGATGGCGCGGGGCAGCACATCGAAGGTGAAAGGCTCGGTGCCGGTGACGATGCGGGGTCCGGCCGGAGCCCCGACTCCGCTGCCGGCCCGCCCTGTCGTATCGACCGGTTGCGCTGGAGTCGCGTCCGAGGTGGGGTCGTCCGCGGTTCTCGGCGTGCCCAGCGCCGCTCCGATCGCCCGGTAACCCGTGCAGCGGCACAGGTTTCCCTTCATCAATTCGGCGCGTTCCGTCTCGGACTCGCCGACCTGTCCTGCGATTCCGCAACCGAGGCCCGCGGCCGTGACAACCATGCCCGCGGTGCAGAAACCACATTGGAATCCGGCGTTGTCGAGGAACCTGCGCTGCACCGGATGCGGGTCGTCCGGCGTCCCGAGCCCGGCGGCCGTGGTGATGACACGTCCGGCGGCGCGGTAGGCCGCGAACACGCAGGAGTGCACCGCCGCGCCGTCGACCAGGACCGAGCACGCGCCGCAATCGCCCGCGTCACAACCCTTTTTCACGGCCAGATGCCCACTGTCGCGCAGCGCGGTCCGCAGGCATTGCCCCGGCCGTACTTCGATCTCGACGGGCCTGCCGTCCACCTCGAACCTCATCACGATGCACGCTCCCGCAATTCCGCGGCGACCTCGCGGGCAAGCAGCCCTGCGACGTGCCGACGCCAATCCGGCGATCCGTGCGGGTCGTCGAACCACAAGGCGGAATCGATCGCGCCGACCGCGCCCGCGATCTCGGTGTCGCTCGGTGGCACAGCGAAATCCAGCACGACGGGCCGGATGGTGGCGGCCGTGAGAGTGACAGCACTCCGGCCGTCCAGGTTCCGCCGGCCCATCACCACGGCACCGGACCGCCCGAGCGGCGCGAGTGCGATCTTCCGAAAGCTGGTCCGCGCCAACAGACTCGACAGTGGAACGGTGATGGACCGCAGTACATCACCCTGCTGCAGCACGGTATATCCCGGACCAATAACGAAGTCCTGCAAGGGAATATGCCGATCCGACCCATCCGACGACCACACCAGCGCGACGCCGTCGAGTGCGGTCAGCGCCCCGAGCACCGCACCGGCGGGCAGAGCGAGACAGACGTTGCCGCCCACCGTGGCGGTACGCCAGATCTTGTGTGACGCGAGCAGGGCCCGGCAGGATCGCGCGAACAATGCGGTCCCCGGCCACCCTTCGCGCAGCACAGGTGTCCCCAGCTCGCGCCCCGGCGCGGCCCCCGCGAATTCGGCCAGGGTGCAGGTCGCGGCGATCTCCAGTCCGTCCGCGACCACCTCCAACGCGGGCCACCCCATGGTCGTGATGTCCACCAGCCGCTCCAACCGATCCTGCGGCTCGGAAAACAGAAACGTCCCGCCGGCGAGAACCGCGGTCGACGCCCCGAGCGCCCTCAGATCCGCTCGTTCGCGCGCGACCACTACCTCCCGGATCGTGTCCAGGTCCACGTCTCACCTCGTTCCTGCCTCTCCGCCAAAGGTAGAGCCGGTCGATTGCCGCGATGTTGCGCGACACCCACCGCAGATTTCGCGGCCGTTACCTGGTCGCGAGCGACCGTCCCCGGCCGAGCCCCGTCCGGCCGGGCGCATCGCCGCCACAGCTGCACCGACCCAGGCTCCACCGACTGTCCGAACCGACACTGTTCCAGTATCTCGCTTATGGCCTGACCAGGCACGACACCGGGAGGGCAGGCACACCCGGCACTGCGCTCGGCGGGGGCACCATGCCGCGTGTACGGCCCTCCCCTCAGCGCCGCAAAGAACGACGGCAGGCTCGCCGCATCTCCTCGCTGGATCAGGCGATATCGGCGGCGCTGGCGCCCTGGCGCAAGGTCGACACTCTCTACTACATCTGTATTACGTCAGGCGCGCGACGGGCCTGCCACGGTTCCCGCCTACCCTTCCAGGACGTAATCGGCAGCACAGCAAGCACGATGGGGGTTCTCCATGCAGCGTTCCAACTGGCCGCTCCTCGACGGCCGCACCCGGCCGCTCGAGATGAACGAGTGGGGCGACCTGGCCGTCATGGACCCCGATGCCGGCAAGCAGCCGCGCGGACGCGAGTTCCTGGCGGCCGAGAAGGACTGGCTGCACATCGACGCCGGAAGCACCCTGGACAACCCCATCGTCACCCTCTACGCCGGAGATGACCCGGGAGCAGAGAGCGGCTGGGACGAGGTCGAAGAGATTACCGTGATCTCCACGACCGGCTTCCTCGCCCTGTGCGACAGCGGATACGAGCCTCTGCGCAAAGAGAATCTCGCCACCGCAGGAGTCGGCCCCTACCTGATCCGCGTTCATGCCAGTGACCGGTCGTCGGACGGCAAGAAGCCCCGCTTCCTCATTCAGGTCATCCCCGGCGAGCGTACGGGGGCCGAGCCCGAGCCGCCCTCCTCCGCGATCGAGGAGGCCGTGGGTCCGCTCCTGGTGCGGACGTCCTTCGAGCAGCCAGATGAGTGGGCACGCTTCCTCCAGGCCCTCGAAGGAGGCTCGGATCGCTACAAGTCGATCACCGTCATCGACAACCGCGCCTACGCGGGCTTCACGGCGGATCAGATCCAGGCGCGGATCGGGCGCGATGACGAGGACTGGCCCGACAGCACTCTCGTCCTCGTCGCCGACGAGTGGGCACTGGCCTCCGCGGAGTTCCCGTTGCTGGCCGTGAACAACCTGCCCGACGATGACGACGATCCGTTCAGGATCACCCTCGCAGCGGCCGGTTCCTTCGTCGTCAACATGGCGCTGGCAAACACGAGCTTTGGTGAGTGGAGCTGTGGTGTCGACGCCGACGGCGTCTACCGGGAAGAGCACTACTGACAGCGCCAAGGGGGCACACCACGTGGTGTTCGCCCCACGTACCGCGGGGAAGGTCTCAGCCTTGGTCGCCGTTTTCGCACTTGCCTCACAGTGCTCCGGCCTTCGCTGAGCGTGTACGAGGACACCTTCGAACTCTCGACATCGACGCTCTTCTGAACAAATCGACGTAACAGGCAGTACAGGGGCATCGGCGCTAATCAGGGTTTCGGACTGGCGAATTCGCGTATTCAACGGTAGGAGCAGCAGCTGTCGTTTGCCACCGCGACTACTGCTCGCCAGGTCGGCGATGCCATCGTGGGTGCGGCGCACGGGCAGCCGGGCATGATCGCCGGCTCCGCCGTCGGCACGGCCATCCACCTCGGCTCCGTCCTGCTGTCGGGCAAGCGCAGGTGATCGTGCTGACCGTGTCGCTGCTGCTGGAAATGGTGCCGTCGGCAGTCGCCGGGCTCGTCCGGGCGAGGCCGGGTGGCAAGCCTCGACGCGCTGACCAGGGTGGGCCTGCTCGACGGCAGGCACACCGCCGCAGAGCTGGGATCCGCCAGAAGGACGCCTGCGGTTCCCAGCCACAGCCCTCGATGACGATCACCGGGTCCATGCGAGCCCGGCTTCCGGAGCGTCGACACGCGCCACGGTGGC
Source organism: Nocardia sp. 2TAF39 (assembly GCF_052114905.1). Lineage (NCBI taxonomy): Bacteria > Bacillati > Actinomycetota > Actinomycetes > Mycobacteriales > Nocardiaceae > Nocardia > Nocardia sp. 2TAF39. Next base: position 34,927 of record NZ_JBFRFQ010000038.1, on the reverse strand, counting down.
ATGGATCAGGCCGTAGGGACGGTCGGCGGCGTGGTAGACCTCGCCGCGGTTCTCGATGCCGAACCGGGCCAGGTCCTAGCCGAAGTGGTGTTTGTTCGGCAATGTCTCGAAAGTCGGTGCGGTGAAACATATCCGGAACGTGGCCAGGACACGCATGAGGGTGCCCGATAAGGTGGGGCCTGGAGCATCGTCGGAACACTCTATCGTCAGCGATGGGTTGTACATGCACCGCCGATGCTCCACCAGCCAGCCCCCGAAATGCTTGCACGACATGCTGTTACGTCGCCGATGCACCCTGGTCACGGCCAGGGAGAGAAGGAGCGCGAGCGTTCCACGTGGCTGTAGGAGGGCGAGGACATCCGGGACGGCTGCCCTCGAGACCGGCGAGTCAATCGAGGTGAGCCAGTGCGACGGGTGATGCGATCAGCGCTTACGGTGTTGGCGAGCTGTGCCCTCATGACGCCCCTCGGCGGTCCCGCGGAAGCGACCCCTGAGCCGCACTCCGAAGAGTGGTGGTTCGATTCCTTCGCCATCCAGAGCATCGTCTGGCCGCTGACGAAGGGCGCAGGCGTCACCGTTGCCGTATTGGACACCGGCGTGAACGCGGATCTGCCCGAGTTCAACGGTGTGGTGCTGCCCGGTGCCGATTTCAACGGGACCGGGACCGACGGCAGGCAGGATATCGATCCGGAGAGCGGCCACGGCACCGGCATGGCGAGTCTGATCGCCGCACAGGGCGAGGGACCGACCAACTGGGTGGGGATCGCCCCTGAAGCGCGGATCCTTTCAGTCGTCGACCGAGAAACGTCACCCGACGTAGAAGCCCAGTCCATTCGTTATGCCGTAGACCATGGGGCGAAGGTCGTCAGCATGTCGCACGCGGACATCGCGGCCGCCTACCCCGATCATTGCCCTCCCCAGGTTCTCGATGCGGTCGCGTACGCGGCGAAGAAGGATGCCGTTCTCGTTGCCAGCGCCGGGAATGACGGCGACAGCGGTAACGACCCTCAATATCCGGCCGCCTGTCCCGGCGTCGTAGCGGTTGGCGCGTACGACCACCAGGGCAATCCGTGGGAGAAGACACAGCGGCAGGACTACGTCACGGTCGCCGGGCCGGGTGTCGACGTCGGGTCGCTCGGCAAGGACGGCCGGCTCTACCACCACGGGTACGGGACCAGCCAGGCGACGGCGCTCGTCGCGGGCGCGGTGGCATTGATCCGCTCGAAGTTCCCTGACGAGTCCGCACGGCGGATCGTGCAGCGGATCACGGCGACGGTCACCGACGTGGGCCCTTCCGGCAGGGACGATCAGACGGGCTATGGAGCCCTCAGCCTCCGTAATGCGTTGCGGCAGAATGTTCCGACCACCGCGCCCAACCCGGTCTACGAACGCCTGGACCAGGCACTCGCCGCGCAGAGCATGACACCGGGCGCTGGCACGAGCACGCCCGCTGCGTCGCATAAAGAGGGCTCGTCGTCGCTTTCCACCGTCCTGACCTTCGTCGGCGTTTTCGCGATCATCATCCTGGGCATCGTGATCGCCACCGTGATCAAGAGCCGCCGTCGGCCGCCGTCGCCTCCGGCACAAGGGCGTTGATGGGGATGTTCGGCGCGCGAGTGGCCTTCAGCTGTACGGCTGACCCTCAAAACGGGGCCAGACCGTGAGGTCGTCCAAATGTTCCCTTACCGGTCCGCCGCTCCAGCTTCGTTGTGGCGCACGCTGATAGCCAACGCCAAACGTGAGCTGACGTTCGCGGGCTACACCAACTACTTCCTGTGGCTGGAGCACGCGAATCTGTCCAACCTGCTTCGCCGCAAAGCCGCAAACGGGTGCCGCATCCGATTCCTGATCGGCGACCCGGACAGCGACGTCACCCGCGAACGGGAACGCGAGGAGAACGTTCCGCTGACCCTCGCGACCCGCATCGCCGTAACCGTCGGCGAACTGCACAAGCTGCGCAGAATCGACAACATAGAAGCACGATTCGAGACCGGACACGTAAACCTGTCGGTGTTCCGCTTCGACAACGACATGATCGTCACCCCCATCCTCGCGCGCAGGGTTGGCCACGACTCGCCGATGCTGCACATCAGGCGCGAACAGAACGATGGCATGTTCGATCGCTTCACTGACCACGTCGAAGAACTCTGGACCCGCGGCCAAAGCATCTGGGAGGAAGCCTGTCATGGGACGTCGTGACTACGAGAACGACCCGAACGCACCCGCACCGAACAGTCTTGTGCCCGCGGCCTCCGTCGTCGTAGTGAACGAAGACGGGCAAGTGCTCCTACAGCGTCGCGTCGACAACGACATGTGGGCGCTACCGGGCGGAAAGATGGAACTCGGCGAATCCCTCGCCGAATGCGGGATCCGGGAAACCCGGGAAGAGACCGGGATGGACATCGAAATCGCGGGCATCGTCGGCACCTACACCAACCCCGGGCACGTATTCGCTTACGACGATGGAGAAGTCCGGCAGGAGTTCTCCATCTGCCTCCTCGGCCGCCCGGTCGGCGGTGAACTCAGCATCTCCGACGAGTCGCATGAGGTGGCGTGGTTCGCGCCGGACGAGATCGACGAACTGCCGATGGTCGCGAGCATCCGACGCCGTGTGGACGACTGGCGGTCGGGTGAGTGGCCGGCCATCCGGTAGGGCTTGAATCAAGGCTGATCATCACCGAAACCGACGCCGCCACCACCGAACTCGCCTACGCCGACAACGCCGTGCTTGCCGGCTGTCGGCGGGCCTGGATCGAGATCCGAACTCGAATAGTCGGGCGAAGATCCACCGAGCAGCACTGGGAGTTCTGGCGCACCCGGCGTATCGGTGGAGTCGATACGGGATGAATTCTGGCGTGGTGGTGGGTGCGGCGGGGTGAGGATGATAGGCATCGTCGAGGGAGATGTGCTCATTGCCGCGAGCGCGTCGGGCGATTGATGTCTAGTTGTCCTGTGCTGGGCGGAGAATCGGGTTGATCCCGGCCAGCATGGCGATCAGCCGGCTCGCTCCACGACGCGCCTGCTCATCAGGGGACCCGGTCAATATCTCGCACTCTCGCACGGCGGCGTCCCGGTCACGGGAGGACACCCCGAATACGTCGAGCACCGCTGTGTGGATCCAGTCGGCGTGGTTCGGGTCGGCGGCAGCGAGACCTGAGGCGACCGCTGCGAACCCGACCGTGTCCTGACGCCGGAGCAATGCCTCCGCCGTCGCGCGGGTGACGAATGTGTCGCGGGTATCGAGCACGAGGTCAAACAGCGGTCCCCTGGTCTGGGGTATCTCGGCGAAGCTGGCAAGGCAGCGACCTGCGTCCGCCCTGTCTCGGTAGTCGGGGCTTCCCGCAAGCTTGATCAGCCCGGCCACCACGGCGCCTCTCAGCTCGTTGCTCATGGACGCATTCTTCCGCGACCACGACGGGAGGTCCATCGACTTCCCGCCGACGACCGAGATCCGCGCGAAGGGCACACCTGCTGCCCGAAATGGAGCCGTCGGCAGTCGTCGGGCTCGTCCGGGCGAGGGCGGGGTGGCGCGCCTCGGCGCGCTGACCAGGGTGCGCCTGCTCTACGGCAGGCACACCGCCGCAGACCTGGATCCGCCAGAAGTACGCCGACTGCGCCAAGCCGAAGCCCCCTACAACAGCCTCGACGTGCGGCTGACCGACCGGATCCACGCAGATTCGAGCGCTACCCGACGTTCTGGACCGGGATCACCCGGCCTTCGCGATCAAGGCTGCCTGCGCGCGCGCCACCTGCGCGGCAACCGCATCCATGGCGACGGTACGCACTTCACCATCGCTCAGCACCGCACGCCCGTTGACGATCAGCGCGGCCAGTGGTGGGGCGGAGCCGAGGACGAGCGCGGTCACGGGGTCCTCGATCCCGGCGTGTGCGGCGGTGTCCAGGCGCCATAGCGCCAGGTCCGCCAGTTTGCCGACCTCGATGGAGCCGATCTCGTTTTCTCGCCCGAGCACTCGGGCACCACCGATCGTGGCCAGTTCCAGCGCGGTGCGGGCGGTCATCGCACCGGGACCACCCTTGTTGCGGGCATACAGCAGCGCGTTGCGCGGTTCCTCGATCATCGAGCCGGCTTCGTTGCTCGCTGCGCCGTCGACGCCCAGTCCTACCGGGACACCCGCGTGCACCAAGTCGGCGGTGCGGGCGACACCGGCGCCGATCCGCGCGTTCGAGGTCGGGCAATGTGCCACGCCGGTACCGGTTTTCGCCATGGTGGCGATGGCGGCGTCATCGAGGTGGATGGCGTGCGCGTACCAGACGTCGGGGCCGAGCCAACCGAGCCGCTCCAAGTACTGCGCCGGCGTGCTGCCCAAAGTCTGCTCACAGTAATCCTGTTCGTCGATGGTCTCCGCGAGGTGGGTATGCAGCCGCACCCCCGACGAGCGGGCCAGGACCGCCGACTCGCACAGCAGGTCCGGCGTGACCGAGAACGGCGAACACGGGGCCAGCGCGATCCGCAGCATCGAGTCGAACGACGGATCATGCCAGCGGGCGACGGCTTCCGCGCTCGCGGCGAGAATGTCGTCCAGGCTCTCCACCACGTGATCGGGTGGCAGCCCGCCCGCGCTCGCACCCAGATCCATCGAGCCACGGCACGGATGGAAGCGCAGACCCACCTCCTGCGCCGCGGCGATTTCGGCGCCGAGCAGGTCACCGCCCTCGCGCGGGAAGAGATAGTGGTGATCGGTCGTGGTGGTGCATCCCGTTCGGGCGAGCGCGGCGAGCGCACCGGTGGCGGCGACCCGCACCGCCTCCTCGTCGATACCCGCCCAGATCGGGTACAGCGTGGTGAGCCACTCGAACAGCGAGCTGTCCACCGCGAGGCCACGGGTAATCCACTGGTAGAGGTGGTGGTGGGTATTCACCAGCCCCGGGGTCAGCAGGCAGCCCCGGCCGTCGAAGCGCCGCGCGCCGGGTTCGGGTTCGGGCGCTTGCCCTGCACCGACCGCCGCTATCCGCTTGCCGCGTACGACGACATGACCACGCCGGTATTCGGTGCGCTGCGCGTCGACCGTCGCGATCGCACAGCCCTCGATGACGGTCACCGGGTCCATGCGGGCCCGGCTTCCGGTGCGTCGGCACGCGCCACGGTGGCGTGGATCAGGCCGTAGGGACGGTCGGCGGCGTGGTAGACCTCGCCGCGGTTCTCGATGCCGAATCGGGCCAAATCGTAGTCGAAGTGGTGTTTGTTCGGCGCGGCGAGCCGGATCTCGGCGAGCACCGGGTACGCCTCCAGCGTGGCCTTGCCCATCTCGAACAGCGTCTGCTGCAGTGCCTTCGAGTGCTTCGTCGCGAAGGTCTCCACCAGCCGCGCCCGCACCCCGGCGTAGACCTCGTCCCAGGCGACCCCGTCGGTGGCCGCGAATCGCCACTCGGCGATCAGCGAGGTGGCCAGCATCCGATCGTGGGTCGGCGCGAGCACGGTGAATTCGTCGGTCAGGAAGTCCGCGAACTCGGAGCCGGTCGACTTCAGGATGGTCAGGTCCTTCACTCCGCCGACGACCCACGCCTGCCGGTCCTCGCCCGCGCCCGCCACGGTGACCGCCGCCGTGCGCACCTCCGGACCACGGCGCACCCAGGTGTGATCGTGCTCGACGCCGCCGACCGTCACCCGCTGCCAGGCGTATTCGTCGACGTCGACGCGCGCGCTGGTCACCGGCTCGATCTCGGCGACGAAATGACCGGCCAACGCCAGCGCGTAGTCCTCGATCGCCCGCAGTCCCGGTTGCTTCGCGTAGGCGTACGCGGTCTGCTTCTGGGTATCGGTCGGCAGCACCTTCGCCTGGCTACCCGCGACGTACGCGTCGGCGAAATCTCCGCGCAGCACCGTGGAGACGGTCACGTCGCGGATCTCGTGCCGCGCGGTCTCCCGGTATATCCGGACGATCCGGTTCTCCGCCTTGCCGTATCGATGATCCGACAGCACGATCGGCCCGGTCAGTTCCATCTCGGCTCAGCTCCCTCGGTAGGTGGAAAAAGCGAAAGGCGACAGCAACAACGGCACGTGGTAGTGCCGCTCTTCGGTGACGGCGAACGCGATGGCGACCGATGGGTAAAAGGTTTCGACTTCGTATCGAGCGAAATAGGCGCCGGTGTCGAACACCAGACGATAGGTACCCGGGTCGAGCTCCGCACCGAACGCCCCGATCCGGCCGTCGTCGTCGGTCGCGCTCGAATCGAGCTGCCGTGCACGCCGATACAGCGTCACAGCGACCCCCGCGGCAGGCATGCCACGCACCGCGTCCAGCACATGGGTGCTCAACGTGCTCACCTCCGGTCCTCCAGCAGCCCGCGCAGCCGGATCCGGTTGATCTTCGCCAGTTCTGTTCGCACAATCTGCCTTTCGGTCTCGGGATCGTTGCGCAGCCGGTCGGTGAGCAGCGCGAGCAGCTCATCGGCCGACTTGCCGGTCGCGCAGACCAGGTAGATGTGCCCGAACCGCTCCTCGTAGGCACGGTTGCCTTCGGCCAGCGCCGCGCGAACCTCGTCCGCGGCCGTCGCGACCCCGGCCTGCTCACGCGCCGAGGCCGCCGAATGCGGCCGGTCCCCGATCCGGGGATGCCCCGCGAGGGCCAGATCGATCTCGGACTCGGGCAGCCGCGTCACTGCCGCGTCGGCGGTGTCCAAGAGCGCCTCGACACTCGGATATGGACGGCCCGCGACAAGCCAGCGAGCAAGACCCGGCGACGAGCAAGAGGCGAGCAATGCCTGATAGGCCGCGTCGTCGGACATCGCATCGAACCCCGCGAGGCCCGATCCCTGGTCTGCCATCCGACCAGCATCGACCACGACCCGCCCGGCCGCCAGCTGAAAGCGCGAGATCACCTTCGGCGTGTCGGAGGGGACGACACGGCGGGGCATACCGTCTGAGCACCGGTTTTACCTCGTGCGGAGGAAACAACGCGGTACTACCTTCATACCCATGGGTGTCCCCATCTCCCAGACCTGTACGGGCATCGTGCTCGCCGCGGGCGCCGGAACACGCTACGGGCAGCCGAAGGCGATCGCCGAAGGTGGCGCATGGCTGCGTGCCGCGGTGGCCGCGCTGACCGGTGGAGGCTGCGATCCGGTGATCGTGGTCCTCGGTGCGACCGGCCCTTCGCCGCAGATCGTCGATCTGCCGCCGGGCGCCCAGCACGTGTGGGCGGCGGACTGGGCCACCGGACTCGGCGCCTCGCTGCGGGCGGGTCTGATCGCGGCGGCGCGCACGCCCGCGCGGTTCGCCGCGATCATGCCGGTCGACACCCCGGATGTCGGGGCCGATGTGGTCACTCGAGTGACCGCAGCCGCGTTCGCGGCGCCGAGCGGTCTCGCGCGAGCCGTGTTCCACAACACACCGGGCCATCCCGTTGTCATCGCGCACAAGCATTGGAACGCGGTTTGCGCTGCCGCCGTAGGAGATTCCGGAGCTCGCACATATTTGTCAGGCAGGGACGATATGGTATGCGTCACGTGCGACGATTTGGCGACGGGGGTCGATCGTGACTTCCCGGCCACGACCGCACGGTGATCGGAGCTAGCTGATGCGGGACATCGTCGACGATCTGTTGCGGGTGTGGCATTCGGGCCGGACGGGTGGGCTGGCCACCATCGTGCGCACGGTGGGTTCCGCCCCGCTACCGATGGGCTCGGCAATGCTGGTCGACCCGGATGGCGGCGTGTACGGCGCGGTCGGTGCGGGCGGTCTGGAGGAGATCGCCTACGAGGCGGTGCTCCAAGCCGCGCGCACGGGCCGTCGCGCGTTGCACCGCTACGGCGTGGCTACCGGCATGGAGACGGGCGCGAACGGCGAGAACTTGATGGACATCTTCACCGAGCCGTTCTCCCGCCGCGACTTTCCAGAGTTTCCGGATGTGGCGGCCGAGATCGCCGCGCATCGCAGGGTCACCGTTTTCACCGTGGTGTGGAATTCCGACCAGGACCTGATCGGCCAGCACCTGATCACCGACAAGAAGCACGCCACCGAGCTGGTCTCGCTACCGGATTCGGATGTGTTCGTCGCCTCGTTCGCCCCGCCGCCTCGGCTGATCATCTTCGGCGCCAACTCGTTCGCGGCCGCGCTCACGGTGCAGGCCGGGCTGCTCGGATACCGGGTGACGATCTGCGACTCGCGGCCCAATTTCGCTACGCCGGAATCGTTTCCGGGTGCCGAGGTCGTCATCGACTGGCCGCACCGGTACCTCAACACCCTGTCCTCGGCGGGGGAAATCGACAGCAGCACCGGCATCGTCGTCCTCTCGCACGACCCGATGTTCGAGATTCCACTGCTCACCGTCGCGCTGCGATTACCCGAGCTCGGCTATCTCGGTGCGAAGGGGTCGCGTCAGGTGCACCTCCGGCGCATGGAGGACTTGCGGGCGGGCGGTTTCTCCGACGAGACACTGGCCCGCCTTCGTTCCCCGGCGGGTGTGGACATCGGCGCACGCACCGCGCCGGAAGTGGCGGTCGCGATCGCGGCCGAACTCCTCGCCGCGCGCGCCGCCCAACCGGCAAAACCGTCCGACCCATACAGCGGAGAGATCCCGGTTACGCCGAAAACCGTTGTGGGGCTGGGAATCTAGTCATTTCAGTGCGGGATTTTCGGCGTATACCTCGCGCAGTATGGACAGGTCGAAAAGCTGCTCGGCCTTGATGTCGATTTTGGCGCTGCGTAGCGCTGCGATGTTCTGCTCGATCAGTGTGTCGGTCATCGTGAGCAGGCCGTTCGCGGCCGTGTCCGGCGAAACCACGAGTTCGTTCTGGGCGGCAGCCTCTTTCGTCTGCTCATCGAGATCGAGCTTCTGGTCCTTGCCGTACACCTCGACCGCCAGCCTGGCCGACTCGGCGGGGGCGGCCACCGCGTCCTTCCAGCCCTTGATCTCGGCGACCAAGAATGCCTTCAGCTTGTCGCGCTCCTTGTCGATCGTGGACTGCTGCACCGTCAGCGTCTCGGCTACCAACGGCAAGTTGAAATCGGCGAACAAAAAATGCGTGTTCTGGAAACCTTTGGCCGCCAAGGTGATCGGCTCGTTGGTCACGTAACTGACCCATCCGTCGACTTCGCCGTTGGCCAGCGGTGTCGGATCGAACTGGGCGGGCACGATGGTGACATCGCTCGGCTTCAGGCCGTTGGCGGTGAGTAGCGCGTTGAAGATCAGCTGGTTCGTGTCCTGCACGCCGATCTTGCGTCCCTTCATGTCCTCGGGGGACCTGATCGGCCTGGCCGCGGAACTGACGATCGCGAACGGGTTCTTCTGGTAGGTGGTGCCGACGATCTTCGCGGGCAGACCCTCCAAGACCGCCGGCGCGGTGGTCTGCGGCGCGGAAAGCCCCAGCCACATCTTGCCGGTGTCCAAGCCTGCTTCCACCGAGGTGCTCGCGGCACCGCCCGCGACCAGATCGACCGAACCGAAACCGGCCTCTCCGAAGTAGCCTTTCGAGTCCGCGAAGTACTCTCCGGCGAACTCGATGTTCTTCAGCCAGGACAGCTGCACCGCGACCCTGCCGTATCTGGAACCGTCCGGCGTCGACCCGCCCGACGAGTCGCTGGAATCGCTGCCGCAGGCGGCCAGCGCTCCGGCACCGCCGAGCACGGCGCCGGTCAGCGCGGAGTAACGGAGAAACGAGCGTCGGTTCAGGTGCCCGAACGAAGAGCGTTGCGCGGGTGTCATGGGCCGAATCTAGGTCCACCGCGTTTCCTTTTCTTTACTTTGACGTTCCGAGCGTGGATTTGCGCGAACTCTGCCGACCGGATCGGTCGGTCATTACCTTCCCGCCTCCGGTCCGAAGCGCGCGAGCACCAGGTTCTCGACCACGCCGACGATCGCGTAGAGCAGCACCGAGACCAGCGTCACGATGACGATCGACGCCCACAGCTTGCTGTATTGGAAGGTCGGGATGGCCCGGATCAGGCTGGCGCCGAGCCCGGTTCCGCTGCCGAGCCATTCACCGATCAGCGCGCCGATCAGCGCGCCGGGCACCGAGATTCGCGCGGCGGCGAACACCGAGGGCAGCGCCGCGGGGACTGCCACCATCCGCAGCCCGGTCCACCGCGATCCGCCGTACGCGGCCACCAGATCCAAGGCCTGGCGCGGCGCGTTGCGCAGGCCCGCCATGACCATGACGAGGGCAGGGAAGAACACGACGATCGCGGCCATCACCGTCACTCCGGCCAGTCCGCGGCCGAACACCAGCACGATGATCGGGGTCAGCGCGACCAGCGGCACCGAGCGCAACAGCATCGCCACCGGCAGGAACGTCTGCTCGACGGTGGCGAACGAGACGAACAGTGCCGCGACCACCAGCGCGGCGAGCATGCCCGCACCGAACCCGATCGCCGCGTCCCGCAGCGTGATCTGCAGATCGTCGATGATCGCCTGCCGTGCGGTACTCGCGTTGGGTGCGGTCACCAGATAGGTCCAGATGTCACCCGGAGACTTACCGACCCGCGGCCCGACCTGCGGGAAAGCTTTCAGGAAGACGTACCAGATCACCAGCATCAGCAGCAGCGAGATCAACAGCGGGAACAGGAATCGTCCGATCCGTCGCAGTAGTTTCATCGCTCCTCCTGTATCTTCCGGGACACCCGCACCCGGTCGGAACGATCAGGCGCTGCGCAATGGCCCCTCATCGCTCCTCCTGGGCAGTCCACGGAGCGGCCAACCGTGCGGCCAGCGCCACCACCGCGTACCCGAGTCCGGCCAGTGCCGCGGCGGCCAGCGCCATGCCCCAGGTGCGCGGCACGTTGTAGGCGGTCTGCGCTGCGGTCAGCGCCACCCCGATGCCGCTGTCCACGCCGCCGAGGTATTCGCCGATGATCGCGCCGAGCACGGCGGACGGCGCGGCGATCTTCAATGCCGCGAAAGTGTTCGGCAGCGCCGAGATCACCTGCACCCGGTACAACTGCTGCCAGCGCCCACCGCCATAGGCGCGCACCAGGTCGAGGCTGGTCCGGTCGGCCGAGCGCAACCCGGTGACGGTGCCGACCATCGTCGTGAAGAAGCAGTACATCGCGGCGAGGAACACCGTCGGCGTTCGTCCGCCGAACACGACAAGGATGATCGGGCCGAGCGCGAGCAGCGGCGTGCAGTAGCTCAGGATCGCCAGCTGGGTGGCCAGCGACTCGATCGGCGGGACCAGCACGATCAGGATGGCCAGCGCGATGGCCAGCCCATTGCCCCAGACGAACCCCTTCAGCGCGCCGAGCGCGGTGATCCGGAAGTTGGGCCCGTAGAGCCCCCACCCGTCGGTGACCATGGTGTGCAGCACCTGCCACGGGCTGGGTATGGTGCCGCCTGCGACGCCGAGCGCTGCGAGAATCCACCACACCGCGACCAGCCCGAGTACGCCCAGCACGCCGCCGAGGCGCTTCATCGCGCGCCTCCCCAGGCACGTCGGATACACCGCGCGAGCGGCTGGCGCCGCACCGGTTGCGGGGGCATGCTCAACCGCTGCCAGCCGGGCTTGCCGTAGCGCAGACAGCGCGCCGGATCGTGGGCGTTCATGCCACACCTCCCTTCCCGGACTTTCCGAACAGCAACTCCGACAGGTAGTCGTGCAGCTTGTGGAACTCCGGCGTTCGCATCATCTCGGGCAGCCGCGGACGCGGCAGATCGATCTCGACCAGCTCCAGCACCCGGCCGGGCCGCGGGCTCATCACGGCGACCACGTCGGACAGGAACACCGCCTCGGCGATGCCGTGCGTGACCATCAGCGTGGTCGCCGGCTTCTCGGTCCAGATCCGCAGCAGCTCCAGATTGAGTCGCTGCCTGGTCATGTCGTCGAGTGCGCCGAACGGTTCGTCCAGCAGCAACACGGTCGGCTTCACCACCAGCGCCCGGGCGATCGAGACACGCTGGCGCATGCCGCCGGACAGCTGCGCGGGTTTGGCCTTCTCGAATCCGTCCAGTCCCACCAGCCGGATCAGGTCGGCGATCTGCGCCGGATCGGGTGTCATTCCGGCGACCTGAAGCGGCAGCTTGATATTCGATTCCACCGAACGCCAAGGCAGCAGCGCCGAATCTTGGAACGCGATGCCCAATTCGTGGTGGCCGCGCAGTTCGGCGGGTGTCTCGCCGTCGATCAGCGCCTTGCCCGCGGTCGGCGTCTCCAGCCCGGCGAGAATGCGCAGTACCGTGGACTTGCCGCAACCGGACGGGCCGAGCAGCGCGAGAAACGCGCCCTGCTCGGTATGTAGATCCACGGAATCCAGCGCCTGCACCGTTTTCCGCCCGACCCGGAAGGTCTTGGTCAACCCGCTGATGTGAATTCCGGTCCCCCCGGCAGTGCTGCTATCCGTGCTCATGCCGGTCACCCTAAGAGCACCCGGTTGCGTGGACATTGCGAATCGCGACGCCAGATTGCGCAATCGTTACATGCCGGGCGTAGAGCGGGTATTCCGAATCGAAACGAGCCGATCCGGATGGGACACCGCCCGCCACGGGTCGCACAGCGAGTCCTGATCATCACGTTGCTCGACGCGGCTGCCCATCGCAGGCTCGGAGATCCTCTGGAGCGAGGTGATCGGCAACGGCTTCGGCCTCGCCTCCGCGCCCGGCGGCATGCGCCGCCGGGTCTGGGCATGGCCGACCGGAGAACGGGATCACCGCAGGCACAGGCCCGAACCCGAACGAACCAGCTGACGTGCAGAATCTGCAGAACCCGCGGATACCCCCAGCGGGCAACTGCGAACGCGCTGGTCAGCAAGCCGCGGTTCGGTGCGGTACCCCGGCGGGGTTCGTCACGGAACTGTCCGGGTGTGGTTGTGGCGGTCATTTGGTAGAGGTGGGCCGAGCACCTGCCGGGTCAGACGGCAATAAAGAAGTCGCCAACTCTCTTGCGAACTTCGGCGCACCTGAAATCCAGTTCGTCGGTGCTGTCCGCGACGACGAACGCGAGGCCCAAAGCCACCGAATCCATCATCGACCGGGTCGGCAGGTACGTCTTATCCTGCTCGGCCGCCATCCGGACCTCCACAACGCCGGGAAGCCCCACGAGTTCCGCCTCTGCCCCACCCAGATACCGGGACTGTCGATCAATACTGAAGAGCACGAGTGCACCACGCCGGGACAGCGAATAGCCGACACGTCGCTCCGATGACGGAGCGCGAACCCCGAAAAGCTCCGCGATGTAATCGCACTCGCGGTGGATCTGTGAGTTCCCGGTGAGCAGATAGGTCTGCTGAGGATGGCCGATCCCGTGCGCTCGCGCCCCGAAATCGATCAGGCGAGGCCCCAGCGCACCTGACATGATCTCCATGTGCGCAGGTCCGACACGTACCCCCAAGGCATCGAGCACCCGCCGCGCGTAATCCGTCAGCTCAGCCACCATCGGATCATCGTGGTCGAGCCACCTACCCCGCTCGTAGACGAAGTCACCAGAACCCGACACCCACTTGTCGTACACACTGACACACAGAAGTTCGTGACTGCCCTGAGCAGAGAAGGTGTCCACGGCGTATTCCACCCTCGGGCTGGGATACATTTCCTGGATCAGAGCGCCTGAGTGGCCCCCGAAGAGTCCGGCGCTGTCCGTGATCGCGGATACGGCGTCGGTCAATTGGTCGGGAGTTTCAACCAATCGAACGTCCACGGAGGCGGCGCCCCGAGCCGGTTTGACAACCAGCGTCCGACCTTCGCGTAGTTCCGCAACCGCTTCTGCCGGAACGATGTTCCGGCCCGCGGCAACAGACCGTGTTGTCAGACTGGGAACACCGGCAGCCGCCAACGCCTCGAACATGTACTGCTTGTCCCATCTCCGCATCGGCGAAGCGGCATCGTTGGCGGGGCAATCCGGAATGTCGGCGCGCAGGCGATCGCACAGCTCGACTCCGGGCTCGGATCCGGCAACAACATATTTCACTGATCGTTCCACACACATCTGACGGAGCAGCTGGTAGGAAGACCCGAAGTCTGCGGCGAAATCCAACGCGCCCGGAGTGGGCGCAGTACGAAACCCTGACACCAGGGCCCGGTCGGTATCCAACAGTATTGTGTTGATCCCATACTCCTCGAGCAGCGGAAGATACAGTTTTCCCGAGCTCACGGGGTCTACGATCAAGACCGAATTATCCGACACGATCCGGACTCCTATCCTTAACTATTCCGGCTACTACCGCTACTGCCCCCGCGGCCAATGAAATCTGGACTACGAGCGCCCAGTACATCGCGCGATCATGCAGGACTCCGAAGGCTCCGATCCCCGGTCCGACCGCGAAACCAATCGACTGAGCAGCCGACAGATATCCTTGATATCTGGGGTTCTCCGAATGGGAGGAAATATTCGCTATCGATGCGCTGGCCTGCGGAATAAACATGGCCTCCCCCAAAGAAAACAGCACGAATCCGAAAATGCACACAGTCCAGCTTGTTCCGAATCCGCAAACAGCAAGTCCGACCCCTGTGACGAAAACACCGAGCCCCAGCGCATAGTTCCATCTCAGCTTGGACAGCATGGAGCTGAGCGGCAACTCGAAGACAATGATGAAAATAGAATTTACGACGAGTAGAACGCTATACAATTGCCCGTCACCGGATATTCGTTCGACGGAAAGGGGGATTCCACTCATACTCTGGGAATAGACTGTCATCGCAGTTCCGAAGACCACGACGATCGCCCACAGGCGCGCCGTATGGGAGACGTCATATTCGGCATGCACGGTGGAATGGGAATCGAATTCCGTCGAGTACGCCCTTCGCTCCCGCGCTGCCGCGCGTTCCTCCGCCGCCCGAAGTCGAGAGCGCTCACACAGCAGTAACACGGCAGTCGACAGCGAACCGAGCGAGGACAGAGAGAACAGCAATGAGAAGTTGTCTTGTCCCACGACCGCAACAGCGACTGGGGCAACGGTGACACCGCTGCTGAGGAAAATCCGATGAAACGCGACCACCGTCAGGGTGTCGCCTTTGTAGCTCGAGCCGGTAACCAAAGCCGCCGCAGGGCCGGAGAACGACTGCGTCACCGCCACACTGAGGGACGCCACCACAATCGCCGACGCCGGCTCCGTCGACATCAATCCAAGAAGAAACAACAGTGGAACATTGAGTACAGATCCGGCAATCAGCACGTTGGTCGACCCGAACCGGGTGGCAGACCACCCACCGACAAGCGACCCGAGTACGCCGGCGAAACCGGCCGCGAACAACGCCAGAGACAAGCCTGAGGCACTCAGTCCGATCGATTTGTAGAACACCGTGGAAAACAGCGCCAGGAAACCAACCGACCGGCTGAGAAAAGTGGTTATCGAAACGATCCATACTTCTGCGGGAAACGCTATCAGTTTCCGCCTGCCGATTACCGCAGTGGCCAATGGGTACACCACCTCGCATCGGCGAGGATATATTCATTCACACGCACACACTTCCCAAATCTACCCGCAGCATAAGTAGATCCCCTGCAGGACTTCACGCAGCGTATCGGAGAAATATTCTTCGGAGAGTCGGACGCCGACCAGGTTTTCGGTGCGAACAGGACTCATCGAGCCGCATCCCTGGCGATGTGGACACCGATGCGCGCGATTCCGCGCACCATCTCCAGGGCGAGGCGGCGGGTTGGTGCCACGGACTCCACCGGGTCCTCCTTTGCTCGGCAGCATTCAAACGCTTTGTGCCGGTCCATCTCCGAGTATCAGGCTGCCGCAATCCGGACCCTAAGGCAAGCGCTCACGGGGAAACATCCGTCAGTCCGGACAGGAATATCCGCATCCGAGCGAGGGGGTAACAACGCGGCGAGGACTCCGCGAACCGTTGCGCCCGTTCGCTTCCGCGAAGGGGCGCAATACTACAACTGGTACAGGTCAGTTGTATTTCGTTGTGTCACAGTCGTTGTCGTCGATATCCCGCTTGTCGGACGCCGCGTTGGCGGCGACTGAACCAGTGGGAGGAGTCGCAGGAATCCTGCTGCGCGGAAACGCCACCCGCACCGATCGCCAACGTGCGTCGCTACCCCTGTGGGGCGTCTGGCCGGTGGTTACCGGTCTGGTCTTCAGCTACATTGCGGGCATCTTCCACCAGTACTACACCGTGGTACTGGACCCGGCGATTGCCACGCTTGTCGGCGCGGACGCGGTAGCGCTGTGGCGGGAAAGCCGGCTCCTGGCACGCCTTGTCGTTGTGCTCGGTGCGGCGCTCATCTCGCGACATCTTGGATCCCGTTGAGCAGCAGCACAAGTTTCGTGCCATGGCTGCGGCGGGCGGTCCTGATCGTCTTTCGCCCCTTACCGTCCGTCGGCGCCTACACCAGGTCGACCCGCACTCCCGCCGCGCGGATCGCCGCCACCGCCGCGAGGTCGGCGTCGCTGTCGGTAACCAGGACCTGCACCTGCTCGATGCCGCAGATCCGGGCCAGCGCGGTGCGTTCCAGCTTGTCCGCGGTGGCGACCACCATCACATGTCCCGAGCGCCGCACCATCTCGGTGGTGACCCCGGCCTCGTCGATGTGCCTGCACTGGGCGCCGCCCTCGGCGGAGATCGCGTTCACGCCGAGGATGAGTTGGTCGAGCCGCAGTTCGGCCAGCGCCCGTTCGGCCAGCGGCCCGTGCAGTTCGTAGGACTCCCGCCGTGCCACACCACCGAGGACGATCGTGCGCATATGCGGCCGCAGTACCATCTCACCCGCGATGTTGAGCGCGTTGGTGACGATGGTCAGCTGATCGTCGCCGGACATCCCCAGATCGGTGCGCCCGGCCAGCGCCCTGGCCACCGCCGTGGTGGTGGTGCCACCGTTCATCGCGATAACCGTGCACGGATCCACGAGGGACGCAGCATGTTCCGCGATCCGCTGCTTTGCTTCGCCCGCGGTCTGACGGTAGCGGGCAGGCAGGTCGTAGGCGACCGAGGTCGCCACGACCCCGCCGTGTGTCCTGGTCGCCAGCTGCTGCTGCGCCAGCGCGGTGAAATCGCGGCGCACCGTCGCGGGGGACACTCCCAGCTGTTCGGCGGCCTCGTCCACCGAAAGCCGCCCGGATTCGGCGAGCAGTTCCAGCAGCCTGTTCCACCGCTGCGGCCGGTCCGTCGATCCGGTCATCGCACACCGCCAGGGCCGTGCGAACGACGTGCTGTTTCTCCAAACACGCGAACAATATGACCACAGGCACGGTGCCGACCGTCAAGATTCCCCGGCGGTGATGCCGAGCCGGGTCGACGATGCGCCTGGGAAACCGCGGCGTGTGGCACGGCGGGTTCGGTGCGCCGGATATCGTACCCGCCGCCTGGCAGCACCGGTGGCGCCGACACCAGTCGAAGTTGTTGCCTGCGCCAATCATTCACCGCTCGGCCCATCTCGACCGGTAACCGATCAGACCCGGTCATCTACTTGACACTGCCGGCGGTCAGACCTGCCACCAGACGCTTGTCGATGAGTGCGAACAGCAACACCACCGGAATGATGCCGACAGTGGAAATCGCGAACACATATTGCCACGCCGTGTCGTACTGCCCGACGAACTTGGTCAACGCCACCGACAGCGGCTGGTTTTCCGGTGTGGTCAGCACGACCAAACTGGCAGCGAACTCGTTCCAGCACGAGACCACGACGAAGATCGTCGCGGTAACGATGCCCGGCCAGACCAGCGGCAGGCTGACCCGGATCAGCGTCTGCCAGCGGTTCAATCCGTCGAGCAGCGCGGCTTCCTCGATCTCCACCGGGATGGCGGCGAAGAAGCTGTGCAGGATCCACACCGCGAACGACAGGTTGAACGCGGCGTTCACCAGGATC
This sequence comes from Nocardia sp. 2TAF39, assembly GCF_052114905.1. NCBI lineage: Bacteria > Bacillati > Actinomycetota > Actinomycetes > Mycobacteriales > Nocardiaceae > Nocardia > Nocardia sp. 2TAF39. The sequence goes on along the minus strand of NZ_JBFRFQ010000038.1, from coordinate 17,221 downwards.
ATCGCCAGCCAAGTGTCGTTGATGCCGAGCGCGAAGAACTCCCGGATCAACCCGGTCACCAGGACGGTCGGCTGCAACATCTGGGTCACCAGCACCAGGCCGAGAAAAACCACGCGGCCCGGAAAACGATGGCGCGCTGTGTAATACCCCGCCGGAATCGCGACGGCAAGCACCAGCGCGGTCGCGCAGACCGAGATGACGATCGTGCTGACCAGGTTGAACGGCAGCGGCGTCTCCGGGGTATTCCACATCGTGGCGTAGTTGTCCGGATGCCACTCCTGCGGCAGGTATGTCGGCGGGATGCGCAGGATTTCCGCCCTGCTCTTCATCGAACCGAGGACCATAACGAGGAACGGCAGCAGGAATACCGCGGAAAGCACCACACCGACCGCGGTGAGTTCCCAGCGACGCCGCTTGGTCCCGTCGCCCGTGCGCGCGCCGGGTTCGACCGCACCCGCGACCCCCGCCACGTCCGCCTGCAGTGTCATCGGTCGACCTCCTTGGTCGGCCGGATCACCTTCACGTAGATCGCGATGATGACGAGGATCAACGCGAAGTTCAGCACGCTCATCGCGGCGGCGGTGTCGATCTGCTGGTTCTGGCGAATCAGCTTGAAGGTCAAGGTCGTCGTGGTGTCCGCGGAGAATCCCGCGATGCTGCCGGTGATCACCTGCAGGATCGGCAGCGAGTTGAACACGTTGATGATGTTGATGACGGTCGCCACCGCGATCGCCGGACGAAGCTGCGGCAGTGTGAGATAGCGGTAGCGCTGCCATGCTCCGGCGCCGTCGACTCGGCCCGCTTCGTCGATCTCGGCCGGAATCGATTGCAGACCGGCCAGGATGGTGTACGTGGTGAATGGCACGGACACGAACACCGCGACACCCATCGCCACGAGGAACGCCTGCGTCGGCTGCTTGGTGAAGCCGTAACCCCGGTCGAGCACCCCGATGTCGACGAGAAACCGGTTCGCGATGCCGACGTCCGGATCGAGCATGTAGTAGAAGATCGACGTCGTCATCACCACCGATGCCGCCCACGGCACCAGGATCGCCATCCGCACCGCGGTGCGGCCGGGGAAGTCCTTGTTCAGGAACTGGGCCAACGCCGCGGAGAGCAGCAGCGTGATCAGCACGACGCCGACCACCCAGATCACCGTGTGGACCAGGACCGAGCCCAGCTCCGAGATCCCGAACAGGGTCCGGTAGTTGGCCAGCCCGGCGTTGCCACGGTCCTGGCCGTAAGCGCTCAGGTCCCTGGTGCTGGTCCACACCATGTAGCAGGCGGGGAAGGCGACAATGGCCGCGATCAAGACCAGTGACGGTCCGATCCACGGCATCGCCGCCAGTGTTCCTCTGCGCCGCACGCTACTTCACGGCTTCCTGAATCCGCTGCAACACCTCGGCCGGGTCCGCGCCCTGGCCGATGGTGCCCATCTGCTGACGGATGGCGCCCTGGGCCGCGGCCCACTTCGCATTGTTGCTCGGGTAGAACCGCGCCACCGGCAGCGTCCCGGCGAACGCCTTGGTGACCGGGTCGTCGGCGAGTTCGGCGGCAGCGCTCTTGGTGATCGGAATGAAGCCCTCGTGTCGCACGAAGTTCGAGTACACGTCGGCGGAATAGAAGTAGTCGAGGAACTTCTTGATCGACTCGGTCTTCTTGCCGTCCTTCTCGAAGGCCATCAGGTGATCGGCGACGCCGAGAGTGACCGGCTCACCTGTCTTCGTCGGCGAGGGTGCGGTCGCGTACTGCAGGCCCGGGTTCTTCGCGGCGATCTGGCCGATGGTCGGCGGCAGGCCCTCGATCATGCCGATTTTGCCCTGGATGAAGGCGTTGATCACGTCCTTGCGGTCGGTCGCGCCCGGATTCGGCTGGGTCGCGCCGGCGTCGATCAGCTCACGCATCGCCCGCACGCCCTCCAGGTTCTGCGGGGTGTCGACGGTGATCCGGTCGCCGTCGGACCAGGAGCCGCCCGCACCGAAGGTCCAGATGGAGGTCTCGCCCTGGGCCTCCTCGCTGCCGAGCGGCAGACCATACCCGGACACGCCGCCGCCGAGCGCCTGGATCTTCTTCGCCGCATCGGTCAGCTCGGCCCAGGTCTTCGGCGGCGCGGCGACGCCCGCCTTGGCGAACAGGTCGGTGTTGTAGAACAGCGTGCGAGTCGAGGCGAACAGCGGGAGCGCGTACTGCGTTCCGTTCAGCGAGGCATTGGCGGCGAATCCGGGCTGGATGTCGGCCAGCACCGGTGCCGACACGATGTCGGCAGCCGGATACAGCATGCCGTCGCTTGCGAAGCTGGCGTACGCGTCGATATTGAGGATGTCGGGTGTGGTGGACTTCGACTGCAGCTTGGTGCGTACCACGTCGTTGATGGAGTTCCACGACTCCATCTGCAGATTCACGGTGAGGCCCGGGTTCTGCTGCTGGAAGCCGGCGATGATGCCGTCCCACAGGGCCTTGGTACCGGTGGCGCCGTCGCTGTAGGCGGGAGCGAGGAAGTTGATCGTGGTGTCGGAGTCTGCGGCATTTTTCGAACCGAAACCGCAGGACGACAGCGCCAGCGCAAGGCCGGTGACCATCGCGACTCCGGCAAGTACGCGGTGGAGTGGTCTTTTCACGAGCAGAACCTTTCAGATTTGCACACCCGGCGCCAGCGGACCGCCGATGATGGGAGGACATACCGTCCGTGCGGTTCAATCTAGCTCGTGCGGTGATCACATGTGACTGATTTGATCGTAAATTTGACATGAACGATCACCAGGGAGATCCTGTCCGTGTGCCGCTCTCCGCCGAATCCACTCCCGTGACCCATCTGGCCACCGAGGTCGCCACCCAGCCGGACGACTGGGCACGCGCCACGACCGTCGCCGCCGACCACCGAGCCGTGCTGCCCCAACCTGGCGAGCGCGTGGCCGTGATCGGCTGCGGAACCTCACTGTTCATGTCCCGCGCGATCTCCGCGCTGCGCGAAGGCGCAGGCCACGGGCGCACCGACGCCTGGCCGGCGAGCGAGGTACGCGATCGCGACTACGACCGCTATCTCGTGATCTGCCGTTCCGGCACCACGACCGAAGTGGTGCGTGCCATGCGGGATATTCCGGCACACATCCCCCGTGCCGTCATCTGCTCCAGCCCCGGCACCCCGGTGCTGGAGCTGGGCGATCCGATCCTCATCGACGAGGTCGACGAACAGTCGGTGGTACAGACCCGCTTCGCGACCACCACGCTGGCGATCCTGCGCGCACACCTGGGCGACGACCTGGATCCGGTGATCACGCAGGCCCGCGCGGTGCTCGCGGAGGACCCCGCGGTATCGCTCGCCGAGGTACGTGGGGCCGAGCAGATCAGCTTCGTCGGCATGGGGTTCGCAGCGGCCATCGCGGACGAGGCGGCGCTCAAACTGCGCGAATCCTGCCAGTCCTGGACCGAGGCGTACCTGGCGACCGAATACCGCCACGGCCCGATCAGCATCTCCGCGCCGGGTCGCGCGGTCTGGGCCTTCGGACCGCTGGAGCCGAACTTCGCCGATGACGTCGTCGTCACCGGCGCACACCTGGAATATCGCGACATCGACCCGATGGCCGACCTGGTGCGCGTCCACCGGCTCTGCGTGCTGCGGTCCGCGGATCTCGGACTCGATCCCGACCACCCACGCAACCTGAACCGCTCCGTGGTCCTCGAGCCGTGACCAGGGTCTTGTGGTGAACTCCGCACCGGACGCAGCCTCCCCACGCCGCACCGCGGTGGCATCTCCGCGGCCGGCCGTGGCGTTGTCCGACGACGCGCTCGTGCTCGGAGTGGACGTCGGCGGAACCACCATCAAAGGCGAGATCACCGACGTCGCGGGCACGGTACTCGCGACAGGAACTTTTGACACCCCGCAGGGCGAGGCCGCGTTCGACGCGATAGGCGAGCTCGGCGACCGATTGCTCGCCGAACTGTCCGGCGAACAGCGCCACCGGGTCGGCCGGGCGGCGGTGGTGCTGCCGGGCATCGTCGACACCGCGAACTCGATCGCAGTGTTCAGCAGCAATGTCGGCTGGCGGGACGTGCGTATCGGCGACCGCTTCATCCGACGCTGGAAGATCCCGGTCCTCATCGAGCACGATGTCGCCGTGGCGGGTTGGGCCGAGTGGCGGTTCGGCGCGGGACGCGGGCACGACAACGTGTGCGTGATCATCCTCGGTACCGGCATCTCCGGCACGCTTTCCGCAGGTGGACGACTAGTACGCAGCAGTTACGGACAGGTCGGCGAATACGGCCATGTGCCCGTTCGACGCGAGGGCGGATTACCGTGCCCCTGCGGCAATATCGGTTGCGTGGAGACCGTGGCTTCCGGAGCGGCCATGGCGCGCGCCTACACTCGCCGCACCGGACGCGAAATAGACGGCGCCGCAGATGTTTTCGTTCTGTCGACCACCGATCCCGACGCGGCGGCGGTAGTCGAGGACGCGGTCGGCGCGCTCGCCGACGGACTGGTCGGCTTGGTGCACGCGGCCTGCCCCGAATTGGTCGTCCTCGGCGGCGGTCTCGCCGGAGCGGGCGCCGCCCTGACCGAGCCGCTACACCGAGCACTGGTCGACCGGCTGCGCCTGGTCCCCGCACCACGAGTCGTACTCGGCGAGTTCGGTGTCCGCGCCGGTCTTGCGGGCGCCGCGCTGTTCGCCCGACGGGGGGCACTCGAATGACCGACCTGGCGATTCGGGGGCGCATCGTTTCGGCGAGCGCGGGCTTGGACGACGGGGTGGTTTCGGTTTCCGGAGCGCGGATCGCCGCCGTGCAGCCGTTCGCGCAGTGGCGCGCCGGGCACCTGGACGCACCCGAGCCGCCGATCTCCGGAATCATCCTGCCCGGGCTTGTGGACATGCACAACCACGGTGGATTCGGGTACCGGTTCGACACCGTGGACGGCGCGCAGGCGCGGGCGGCGGCCGAGTTCCATCACGTCAGCGGATCGACCACGGTGGTGGCGAGCGTGGTCACCGCGGCCGGCGCCGACATGGTGGCGCAGACCGCCGTGCTGCGGAAATTGGCCGAGGAAGGGGTACTCGGCGGCATTCATCTCGAGGGTCCCTTTTTGTCCCAGGCCCGATGCGGGGCACAGGATCCGCGATTTCTGCGCGACCCCGATCCCGAGCTGACCGACCAACTCCTGGCCGCCGGTGGCGCGCATCTGCTCGTGCAGACGATCGCACCGGAGTTACCCGGCTACGCGGCCGTCGCGCGGCGACTGGTCGACATCGGCGTCGTGGTCGCGCTGGGCCACAGCGACACCGACTTTGCTTCGTTTCGGGAAGCATTGCGCCCCAAAGGCTTCGGAAGCATCGTCACCCATCTCGCGAACGGGATGCCACCACTGCACCATCGCGATCCCGGCCCGATCGCCGCAGGTCTGGTCGCCGCGGCGGCCGGGGACGCGACCGTAGAGTTGATCGGCGACGGCGTGCACGTCGATCCCGGATTCGTCGCACTGGTGTTCGCAGCCGCACCGGGACGGGTCGCGCTCGTCACCGACGCCATGCAGGCGACGGGGCTCCAGGACGGCGAGTACCGGCTCGGCACACAGCCCGTCACGGTGCGCGACGGGGTCGCGCGTATCGCCAACGGTTCGATCGCGGGCGGAGTCAGCACGCTGCTGCAGTGCGTGGCGAGAGCGGTGCGCGAATCAGGTGTTCCGCTGCGGGAGGCGGTGCTGGCGGCCACGGCGACCCCGGCCGCGGCGCTCGGGCTGACCGACGTCGGTGACCTGCGGCCCGGGCAGTTCGCCGACATATTGACAGTCGATGACAGTCTCCAGTTGCGCCGGGTGCTCAGACGAGGACAGTGGTTGTCGTGATCCTCACCGTGACAATGAATCCCGCGTACGACATGACCTACCGGGTCGAGCGCTTCGAACGCGGGCAGGCCCACCGGGTCCGCTCGGCGGAGCAGCGCATCGGCGGAAAAGGCATCAACGTGACCCGGGTGCTGAATCAACTCGGCAAATACTCCAGGGCGACCGGATTCTCCGATCACGCCTTCGCGGCGGTCGCCGAGCTGGAGATGCCGGTCGACTTCGTGCACGCACTGCCCTGGGTACGCCGCACCGTGGTGATCAGCGAGTCCGAGGACGGCACCGCCACCGCGCTGTGGGAGCCGGGCGCCCGCGTCTCCAACCCGCATGCCGCCGAACAATTGGCCGTCCGTGTGGCGGGTCTGCTACCCGATATCGATGGGCTGGTCATCTCCGGGTCACTGCCGGTCGGCATCGATCCCTCGCTTCCCGCCGAGATCGCGCGGACCGCGATCGCGGCCGACGTACCGACCATCTGCGATGTCGACGGCGAGGCATTGCGCTTGGCCGCCCAGGTGCCAGGCATCGTGCTCATGCCGAATGGTGAAGAGTTGCACCGACTGACCGGTGCCGAACCGCACACCGCCGCCGACGTCGTGACCGCCGCCTATCCGCTCATCGATCGGGGGGTGCGCGCGGTCATCGCGACACGTGGTGCCGAAGGAATTGTCACGGTTACCGCCGATGGCGCGTGGTCGGCAGTGCTTCCTGAACCACTCGCCGGAAACCCCATCGGCGCAGGTGATTCCGCAACAGCCGCCGTGATCGCCGCGCTTTCGACCGAGACCGCCCCGGACTGGCCCGCCATCCTCACCGACGCGGTAGCCACCTCCGCCTCCTCCGTCGTCATCCCGGTGGCCGGCGAAATCGACCGCGGTCTGCGCGCCCGAATCGCCCCGACCGTCCGCGTCGAACACCTGGACCTGCCGACGCGCGCTCAGCCATGAGGAGACGCCCGCAATGCCGCTGACTTCGGTTGCCGACCTGATCACCGCCGCCTGCCCCGGCGGTCTCGGCGCGTTCAACGTGATCACCCTGGAGCATGCCGAGGCCATCACAGCCGCCGCCGAATCGGCGAAAAGACCAGTGGTATTGCAGCTTTCGGAGAATACGGCGCTTTATCACCGCAGTCTCGCCCCGCTCGCACTCGCTTGTCTGCGGATCGCCGCCGACAGCAGCGCCGCCGTCGCCGTCCACCTCGACCACGCTACCGACCCCGAACTGGTTCGCGCCGCCGTCGATCTCGGTATCCGCTCGATCATGTTCGACGGCTCCACCCTCGACTACCCGGACAACGTCGCCGCCACCGGCGCCATCACCCGCTGGTGCCATGAGCGCGGCGTCCACGTCGAGGCCGAACTCGGCGAAGTCGGCGGCAAGGACGGCGCCCACACCCCCGGCGTCCGTACCGATCCCGACGAGGCGGTCGAATTCGTGACCGCCACCGGCGTCGACGCGCTGGCGGTAGCCGTCGGATCCTCGCACGCCATGCACAGCCGCACCGCGCAACTCGACACCGACCTGATCGCCCGCCTGGCCGCGAAAGTCCCGGTCCCCCTGGTCCTGCACGGCTCATCCGGCGTCCCCGACGATGGACTGCGCGCCGCCGTCGACCACGGCATGACGAAAATCAACATCGCCACCCGCCTCAACGTCCAGATGACCGTCGCCATCCGCACCACCCTCACCACCAACCCCACCCTCGCCGACCCCCGCAAATACCTCGTCCCCGCCCGCTCCGCCATCCAGTCCGAAGTCGAACACTTCCTCCACCTGCTGGCATGACCTCATCAGTGCGAGGGCCGAACGTCTTCGTGGACGGCAACTCTCCGGCCACGCTCGGCGCTGCCATGGCTCTGACGAGCTTCCCCGCCTCCATGCGCGGGGTCCGACGGGGAACCGGAGACAGTCCCCTTTGGTGCAATGCTGTGTCGCTCGTTCGAAGGAGATGCGGCCGGCGGCGCGGGCGAGGGTTCGGCGCCGCCGGCCGACGGGGTGGTGGAACAGGGCAGTTGTCCACCGGTACAGCTGTCGGGCCGATCGCGTCGCACCGACAGGACTACTCTCGCGCGCCCAGCTGAGTGCTCGTTGCCACCGAGCTGAGAGTCAGCTGGGAACCGAGTGGTGTGGGCCGATCAAATCAGGTCAGAAGCGGAGCGGATGGCGGAGGTGAAGCTCGACCAGTCGGCCTGGTCGAACGACAGGATCGGTCGGGCACCGACCACGCCTCGATACTTGCTGTCCCGGACGAGGACTCGCTCACCGTCGAAGCGAACCTCGACGCACGCCTGACTGTCACTGGAATAGGACGACTTGAACCAGCCCTCCATAGGAAAACCCGGGCTATCCACATCGTCGAGTTTACAAGCTGGCGGCTCTTGTCTCGATCAACGCGAGCGAATCGGCACGGGACATGGCGTGATCGACAAGCGCACTGTCGAACATGGTGCTGAGATGCCGTACCGGCTCGGTGTCCTCGATCAGCCCGAGGTGGACAAGAGTCTCGCTCCAGGCGATGTCCGGTAGGAGTGTGCTCTCGAAGCCGAGCACGTGAAAGGTGGCTCCGCCGAGTAGAACCCCGCCTGGCGCCTCGAACGGTATGACCCTGATATCCAGGGTGTCGGGACGCTGCTCGATCAGCGACGCGAGATGGCGCAGCTGCCCTCGCAGCACGTCGACACCGCCGGTGCGCTGGGTAAGCGCGGCTTCACCGATTACCGCCACCAGGCGAAGCGGATCGGGTCCGGTCAATCTTTCCTGGCGGCGCATACGCACCTCGACCCACCGGTCGATCTCCACCCTTCGAACCCGAGCGAGGTCGTTGGTGAATAGTGCCTGTGCGTAGTCCCGCGTTTGCAGCAACCCAGGGACCAGCACACTTTCGTAAGTGTGGATGTGCTGCGCGCCATACTCCAACCCATACAGGCGTGTCACCTCATCGGACAACAGCCCCGCATATCCTGACCACCACCCGCGCTGCTTCGCAATATCCCGCAGCCGCAGCATCTCCTCGCGCTCGGCAGGCTCGAATTCGAGCAACCTCATCAGCTTCTTCAGTTTGTCCTCGGCCAGGACGCGTTCCTTCTCCACCTTCGACCAATACGACAGCGTGAAGCCGAGTTCTTTCGCCACCACCGAGGCGCTGACATCGAACTCGTTGCGACGGAGTCGAATACGCCGCATGAGCTCCCAGCGCGCGACCGTAGGCGAGAGTGGTGCCATCGTCCGATCGTGTCCTTCCAGCTCCGGCAATTCGTGGAGACGACCGTACCCGCATTCATATCCAACCGAGGTTTGTCAATAGATAGGTCAACTTGACCTATCGGTGGTCTGTCCCTAATCTTTTTGTGTTGCGCATCGCAGGCGGGGGCTTTCCGGGCCCGTATGCGCGGGAACGAGGGGGTTCTGATGTCTGTGCACGTCATCGACCGGGCATGGATCGTGAGTGATCGCACGCCGCACCAGGCGCGTCGGGTCAGCGAGGATGCGTGGGTGGTGTCGTATCTGCGCGGCCGGATGTTGACGACGGAGCAGGCGACGGCGGCGATCCAAGCGGCGGAAACGGTTTCGCTGATGGAGGAGTTGGCGAGCCGGATGGGGCTCACGGCGCTGGAAGCCCTCGGTCTGGTCGTTATCGAGACACCTTGGGATACCGGGCCGCCGCGACGTGGGCCCCGGTTGCCGCGCCCTGGCGGGCGGCATCGCCGCTGATTTCTACGTCTCGCATACCGCACAACACCATTCGATCCAGGGGGTTATCGCAGTGGAACCGCTGCCGACCAAAGAACTCGTTTTACACGCCTGCCGTGTCGTGCCCCGGCACGACCATCCGATCCTCGAATCCGCACACCTACTCACTGGATTGCACCGGCAACGGCTGCACACCGAGCACGGCGAGGCGACCGACATCGATCAGCACCGCGCCCGACTCGTTCTCGCCATCGACCGCTGGGTCGCCACCGAGGTGCCACCTCCACACGGCGGCGCCCACATGCACACTGAAACCGTCGGCATGGTGATCGACCGTCTCGCCCAGTTCTCCGCGTGCGCCGACGAAGTCCTACCCATCGCACCGGAATGGGCCGTCCACGACGCATGGGAGCGTCTCGCCGAACTCGCGCTCGGCTATGAAGACCTCGCCTACGAGGTCTCGGCGGGCCTTCGCCGCCTCCCGTACCTCAGCGGCCCGCGCGACCAACGATGAACCGCCACCGAATCGTGCCGAGAGCATCGCCGCTGACAGCTCGGGTGAACTCTCCGCCTGAGCTAATCCTCGGACGGGTCCGGCCAGGCGTGGGTTTCCAGCCGAGTGCGCACGCGCGTCACATCTGCCTCGGAAGGCATGTCGTTGGTCAGCTTCGTGATCATCACCTGGATGTCGGTCTTGTCGATGGGCAGTTCGCCGGAGCCGGTCAGCTCGGCGGCGATCTGAGCTACCTCCTCATCGGAGAGTCGGCGGCGCAGTAGGGCGAGCAGCGGGATGTAGTCGGATTCCGGGACACCCTCCGGATATCCGGCCCGCAGCCAGTCGATGATGGCGTTCAGGAAAGGTGGCATCGGCGAACGCTTTTCGTTCAGTCGGAATCGGCAGGGGGGTCGGCCAGTGGCCAGCCGCCCGCTGCCAGATGGGAGGCGACGCGGGCGATGTCGCGGTCGTCCGGTTGCTCCTTCGCGACCCGGACGATCGCTTCCTCGATCTCGGCGTGGGTGATCTCGCCGTCCGGATTCGAGGCCGCCAACTCCTCGGCAATCGCGACCACCTCGTAGTCGGTGAGGTGGCGGTGCAGCACCGCGAGCAGGGCGACATAGTCCGAACGCGGGACCCCCTGTGGATAGCCGGCGCGCAGCCAGCCCACGATCTTGCCGAGCAGGTGCGGCCGTAGCTGTGCGGGTTTCGCTCGATCGGTCACTCTGACGCCCCTCATGCCTGTTCGAACAGATGAATGCCGAACCTTGCCGCGATGAAAGCTTTTGCGGTGTAGAGGATTCCGGTGAGGATTGCCACCACGACCAACATGAGACACACCACCGCTACCGCGAGCGCGGGGTAGCTGCGCCGCACCGCGTCTCCCTCCTCGACGATTTCCGACGCCGACCAGAACCGCACTCCGATCGCGAAGATCATCGGCAGCCCCGCCCCGAGCAGCAGCCCGGCCGACATCACCTTCCACAGCGAGTTCAGATTCGTGACGAGAGTGTGCACGCCGGGACCTCCTAGACCTGTGCCGAATGGGACGTCGAGCCGAATTCCGTCGTCTGCCCGCCGTCTGCCGAGTCCTGGGTAACTCCTGGCGTGCCGGTGGCGCCGCCCGGCCACTCGTTGACGTTGCCGGTGTGCACCGGATTTCGCCGGGACCGCAGATACATCAGGGTCGACAGCGCGATCAGAACGCCGAACACCACGAGCACGCCGGCCAGCCCACCGACGAAGTGCGCGACCGCCCAGCAGATCGCACCGGCCACACCGGCCAGCGGCAGCGTGAGCAACCATGCGACCACCATCCGCCCCATCACGCCCCACCGCACCTCGGCGCCCTTGCCTAGCCCGGTACCCAGGATCGAGCCGGTCGCGGTCTGTGTGGTGGACAGCGGCAGCCCGAAGTGGGCGGAGGTGAGAATGATCGCGGCGGACGCGGATTCGGCCGCGAGCCCCTGCGGCGAGTCGATCTCGACGAGCCCCTTGCCCAGCGTCCGGATGATCCGCCAGCCGCCGAGATACGTGCCCGCCGCGATGGCGACGGCACACGCGGCCATCACCCACAACGGCAGCTCGTCGTTCTTGGTGAGCGTCCCATGCGCGACGAGGGCGAGGAATATCACGCCCATCGTCTTCTGCGCGTCGTTGGTGCCGTGCGCCAGCGAGACCAGCGAGGCGGAGCCGATCTGGCCCCAACGGAAGCCTTCGGTAACTTTGTCCTCCGCGGAGGACCTGGTGATCCGGTAGACCAGCCAGGTGCCGATCGCCGAGACCAGCGCGGCCACGACCGGAGCGAGCACCGCAGGAAGAATGATCTTGGTGACCACCCCGTCCGATCCGGACGCCCAGATCACGCCGCTCCAGCCCAGCGAGGCGAGCGTCGCGCCGATCAGACCGCCGAACAGGGCGTGCGAAGAACTCGACGGCAGGCCGAACAGCCAGGTGAGCAGATTCCACAAGATACCGCCGACCAGGCCGGCGAAGACGATGACGAGCAGGTCGTGACCGGACACGGCATCGAGTCGAACGATGCCCTTGGCCACGGTGGCGGCGACGGCGACCGACAGGAAGGCGCCGAGCAGGTTCAGCACCGCCGACAGCGCGACCGCGACGCGAGGCGTGAGCGCACCGGTGGCGATCGACGTCGCCATGGCGTTGGCGGTGTCATGGAAGCCGTTGGTGAAATCGAATGCGAGTGCCGTCACGATGACGATCAGGAGAACCAGTAATTCGACGGTCACGCCTCCAGTGTGCGGCACCCGCCAACGTCATCGCCAAGCGGTTACCGTTAGTCGAACGTCGAGGACGGGATAGCGCGGATTGTGTCCCCTCTCAGCCGCGCCGCGTGCATCCCGGTGTCACCGGACGACCTGCGAATCGATCGTCTATCCACGCATTCGCACCTGGGATCCCGCTGAGGCCGACGATGAAGTGCTCCCCCAAATACACCTCGAAGTCCACCTCCGCCCCAGCACGGCACCAGTCCGCGTAGAGATTCTCCGTCCCGGCCAGTGGCACCCACGGATCATGTGTGGCGTGATAGAGGAACACCGGCACCTTCGGCGCGGTCGCGCCCATGCGATTGTCGGCCAGAATCTCCTTGACCATCGGCAGCTGGGTGGGCGCGGCGACATCGGTGAGCGCCTGCACCGGAATCGGCGCGACGACACCGGCGAACCCCTCCGCCGACATGCACATGTCCTTGCCGATCTGGGCCAGGCGCCAGCCGTTGTCGTTCATCAGACCGAGCATTTCCGGATACTCCCGGGCCAACCCGAGTGTCGCGGCGAGAAACACTCCGGAGGCGGCGTTGCGGCCGTCCATGCCGGCCAGCAGCATGCCGAAGTCGGCGGGCACGCCCCCGAACGCCGCGCCGACGAGGTTCACCTCCGGCGCGTAGTCCGGTGCCAACTGCGCGGCCCATCCGGTCGCGATCGCGCCACCGGAGTAACCCGTGACCACGGTCGGCGTGTCGGGCGACAACCCGAAGTCCGGTGTGCGGACCACGGCCCTGATCGCGTCGAGCACCGCGTGACCGGCCATCCGACCGGCCCCGTACGCCTCCCGCGGCCCCTGGTGGTCGGGGACGATTACGGCATATCCCTTGGACAGCGGAATCTGCGCGGCCCACAACTTGCTCTCCAGCGCGGATTTCAGCTCGTAGGACGGCGCACATTTGTGCCCGAGCGAGTCGATCGCGGCGTTGAACGACAGCAGCGGGCGCGGCCCGGGGCCGGTCCACGGCGCGGTCGGCATGAGCAACGTCGCGACCACCGGCACCGGCCGACCCTTGGCGTCGGTGGATCGGATCAGCAGTTCGGTCGAGATCAGCGGAAAGAGGGTCAGGCCCGTGCCGCTCGGGCGGGTCGCGAGAATCGTTCCCAGCGGCTGGTTCTCGAAGTCCGGCGGCGGCGTATAGAACGGATCACCCAGCGGCGTAGGCAGAACTCCGGCGTACTCACGCGACGGCGCGAGGAGTTGCTCGATCGGATTCGCGCGCGCGGACGTCCCCGCTGCACTCACCGCCAAGGCAGCGACCAGCGCCAACACCGTTCCGACGTACCGCAAACGCACCATCGCACCCACCTGCCGACCCCTGTCCCGATGCAAGAAAACCTGCCGAACCATTGCAGTGTCGAGCATCTGCCACCCTGATGAGCCCATACTGACAGCGGCACAACCCTCAGCGCAGCGTCACACGCCGACGGTGTCAGATCACGGTCTGATCAAGGCAGCAGTCCGCGCACCGTGTCGATGGTGTCGGCCTCGACGGGATCCTTGTCCGGGCGATAGCGCACCACCCGGGCGAAGCGCAGGGCGACGCCGCCGGGGTAGCGCGGGCTGACCTGGACACCGTCGAGGGCGATCTCGACAACGAGTTGCGGCCACAGGTACACGGTGGACCGGTCACGGGCCCGCTCGTGCCGCGGGAATTCGGCTGTCTGCCAGTGCAATAGCGCGTCGGTCAACCCCTTGAATGTCTTGCCGACCATCACCGGATCGCCGGTTTCCGGATCGCGCGCGCCGAGGTGCAGATTCGACAGGTAGCCGGTGCGGCGACCGTAGCCCCACTCCGCGCCGAGCACGATCAGGTCGAGGGTGTGCGTCGGCTTGATCTTCTGCCAGGCCCGCCCGCGCCTGCCCGCCGCGTACGGTGCGGTCAACGACTTGATCATGACGCCCTCGTGGCCGGCCGCGAGCACACCGTCGAAGTATTCGGCGGCCGCCTCGGCGTCGGGCCGGATCAGCGCGGGAATGCTGTACGCCCCGGCCACCTTCGTGAGCGCGGCGCGCCGTTCGGACAGCGGGGCGTCGAGCAGGTCCCTGCCATCCAGGTGCAGACAGTCGAAGAAGTACGGGTGCAGCAGCAACTCCCGCGTGGAACTCACCTCGGCGAAGCGGCTCATGGTCTCCTGGAATGGACGCGGCCGCCCGGAGTCGGTGAGCGCGAGCGTCTCCCCGTCCAGCACGACGCTCGTACAGGCCAGCCCGGCGACCAGCTCCACCAGCTCCGGCACCCCCGCGGTGATGTCACGCAGCGTCCTGGTGAAGACCCGGACCTGATCGCCCTCCCGGTGCACCTGGATACGGGCGCCATCCATTTTGTGCTCGACACTTACCTCGCCGTCGAACTCGGCAAGCGCCTCGTCGAGCGTCGCGCCCGGTGCGGCGAGCATCGGTTGGATCGGACGGCCGACCTCCAGACGGAACTCGGCCAGCGCCTCGGCTCCGCCGGTGAGTGCGGCCGCGGCGGTGACCGGCAGCCGACCGGAAAGCATGTACGCCCTGCGCACCGAATCCGGCGGCACGTCCGCGGCCGCGGCCACCGCCTCGCCGACGAGCGCCGTGAGCGCGCCCTGGCGCAACTCGCCGGTCAGCAGTCGCAGGAGAAAGTCCTGTTCGTCATGGGTCGCGGTGGACCACAGCGCCGCAAGCAGTTCCTTGCGGCGGGCAGTCGAGCCAGGGCCCGCGGTCTCGGCCAGATCGCTCAGCGCGGAGTTCACCGCCGAAACCGTCAGCGTCGCAACGATTGCCGGTGTGCCGTCCATCGCCGTGAGCGTGCGCCAACCCGTCCCGATCCGCCCCTGTGGCAGTTCGCCGGACACCCAGGCGACGACCGGCGCCAACTCGTGCGGCGCGGCCGATGTCAGCAGTTGTGCCAGCGTGGCAATCTTCGTCTTTCGTGACCTGGTCGCTCGAACGGTCTCCGAGGCCTGCACGACATCCGAGAACAACACCTCTCGACGGTAACCCCGAGGTGTGACATATCGCTCCGACCGACTGCTAATTTCCCCTTGGCAGGTTTGCGAAAGCGCCCATAAACTGGACACATGGCCAAAACTTACGTCGGAGCGCGGCTACGCCAGCTGCGGACCGAACGTGGGCTGAGCCAGGTCTCACTCGCCCAGAAGCTGGAGATCTCGGCGAGCTATCTCAACCAGATCGAACACGACGTGCGCCCGCTGACCGTACCGGTGCTGCTGAAGATCAGCGAGGTGTTCGGCGTCGACGCGACGTTTTTCTCCTCCCAGGACGACACCCGGCTCATCGCCGAACTCCAGGAGGTCGTGATGGATCAGGAGCTGGGCATCGAGGCCGACACCCAGGAGATCGCGGACATGATCTCGGCGCACCCGAGCATGGCCCGCGCGCTGGTGAACATGCACAACCGCTATCGCAACACCTCCGCCCAGCTCGCGGCCGCCACCGAGGACCGGTTCGCAGACGGCGCGGGCACCGCCGCGATCAGCAAACCGCACGAGGAAGTGCGCGACTACTTCTACCAGCGGCAGAACTACATCCATGCATTGGACACGGCCGCGGAGGAACTCACCGCGCGCATCCGCTTCCACGGCGGTGACGTGAACAGCGAAGTCGCCAGGATGCTGCGCGCGCACGACGTACGGATCATCGAGCGCATCGACCTCGGCGAGGGCGTGCTGCACCGCTACGACCCGCAGACCCAGCACCTCGAGATCGCACCGCACCTCTCCGGCGGACAGCGCACCTTCAAGCTGGCCGCCGAGCTGGCCTACTTCGAGTGCGGGGAGCTGCTCGAAAAGCTGGTCGAGGAGGGCAATTTCGCGTCCGAGGACGCCCGCAAGCTGGCCATGCTCGGCCTTGCCAACTACTTCGCCGCGGCAATGGTCCTGCCGTACACGCATTTCCACGAGGTCGCCGAGGATTTCCGCTACGACATCGAGCGGCTGTCGGCGTTCTTCGCACAGAGCTACGAGACCATCTGCCACCGGCTGTCCACTCTGCAACGGCCGGCACTGCGCGGCGTCCCGTTCTCCTTCGTCCGGGTCGACCGGGCGGGAAATATGTCGAAGCGCCAGTCCGCCACCGGTTTCCACTTCTCCGCCAGCGGCGGCACCTGCCCGCTGTGGAACGTCTACGAGACGTTCGCCTATCCCGGCAAGATCATGACGCAGATCGCCCAGATGCCCGACGGCCGCAAGTACCTGTGGGTGGCCCGCACGGTGGAGCGCCGCGCCACCCACTACGGGCAGCCGAGCAAGACCTTCGCGATCGGCCTCGGTTGCGAACTGCGACACGCAGGCCGCGTGATCTACGCCGACGGCATCGATCTGGACGAAGTCCAAGCGACGCCGATCGGCGCGGGCTGCCGCGTCTGTGAACGCGCCAACTGCCCCCAACGCGCCTTCCCACCCCTCGGCAAGGTCCTCGACATCAGCGAACACCGCAGCTCGGTCTCCCCGTATGTGCTGAAGTAGTCGCACCGCCCCCGCTCACCGCGCCTGGGTCATGTGCTTGGCGGAGACCTGCGAGACAAGGACTCGCGCACGATGACGGTTTGGTGACCGATTCGCAGGTGTGTGCCGTGCTGGGCCCCGACGACTCGAATGTCGCGATCGCCAGCAGCACCGCCTCCGTGCTGCTGGATTGGTTTCGTCCCGTAGATACCGCACACGGGTTGTGACCCGATTCATGGTTTCGGCGAGCTGCGGTTTCGCGATTCCGGTGCGCCGAATCGAGTTTGGGTCAGAAAGGACCATTTTGACCCATCGCATCGCGCGGTATGCGGCGGATGAGTGCGTTTCTGCGGTGGCCTCGGTGCGTGGCGGTGATACCGCCGCCTGAGCTGCGGCGGCATCACTGGGCGGCAGGTCAGCTCACCGGCGTCGAGGCGGGGGGTTGCCAGGTGCCGTCGATCGTCGACCGTCGAC
>NZ_JBFRFQ010000037.1:0-69271 GCF_052114905.1 Nocardia sp. 2TAF39 | reverse complement strand
AAGGTCAGATACACACCCGACAGCAACAAGATGATGAAGCTGTAGAGCGCGATCTCACCCAGCAGGAACGACCAATGGGTCGGGAAGACCTTGTTGATCGACCGTTTCATGAAGGCGGCGGCGCGATACCGTTCGTCCGCCTCGTTGGCCTGCGCGCCTATTGTGCGAACCAGTTGTGTAGCCATGGCCGACACCTCGCCCTGGGTGAGAGTGGTATCTGTTCCTACTACGGACGGTAGCAGACGGGATGGGTGGAATCGAGAGGTGTTTCGGTCTCGGTTGTGGAACAAGATCATTCACATTTGTTCTACGTCGCCGAATGCCGCTGCGATCAGAGTCGATATCGTTCCACCTGTGAGCGCGATGGCACCGCAGGACGCGACGATGTACTGGCTGTCGAAGCGCACCCACAACGACTTGTTTCTCTTGTATTGCTTCCACGACGTAGGGCGCCCGACCGAGGAACTGCGCGCCTCGGTCGCCGAACGTAGTGCGCGAATCGACGATCTGCGGGTACGGCTGCGCAAACTGCCGGCGGACATCGATTACCCATCCTGGATGCCCTGCGAATTCGCTGCCGAGCAATTCGTGGAGCATCGACTGGTTGAGCCGAATTGGGCGCATCTGGTGGACGCTCTCGGGGAGGTGGTCGGCACCGGCGTGGATGCCGCCGTACGACCCTGGCGGGTGCACGTGTTCCGCGGGGTCGTCGGTGCGCCAGGGCCGGGGAATGGGCCCGCGCTGGTGGCAGTGTTGCAGATGTCGCATGCGCTGGCGGATGGGCGGCGGGCGGCGGCTATCGCGCGTGCGCTGTTCATCGAGTCCGACGTGCGGAACGGGGATGTTCCGTCGCCGAGCCATCGCCGAGCGGGTCTGGTGGCGCCGAGTGGCCGCGATGCCGGCGGTACCGGAGTGGTGGACGGGTCGGCCGCCGCGGGTGTGAGTAGTGTCGGCCGCAGTGTGATTCCGGATGACGAGACGCAGGGGTTGTCCACCCTGTGCGCGCGGGCCCGCGAGGTCGGCCGGGCAGTGGTCACCGGTGGCCTGTCGATCGGTTCTGCGGTGGCGGCCCGCGGGCAGATGATCGTGGGCCGGCGGATATCCACTGGGACACTGGTTGATTCGGCGCTGGGTCTGCTGTGTATTCCGGTTCGGCTTGTGTCGACCGCGGTGCGCGGGTATCAAGCCTTCCGGGCGCAGCAGCAGCTGGCGCACTTGACCGATACCGGTCAATTGCCGCCGCCTGGCGCGGGCTTTCCGCCGAGCCATGTGAATCGAACTGTCGCAGAGGACATCTCGCTACATCAAGTGCGTATGCTCGTGTGCGCTGCCGAACGCCTTCGGGCCCCTGGTGACACCGTGACCGTTGTGGTCCTGACCGCGGTGTCACTGGCGCTCGCGCGGTATCTGGCGGACCGGGGCGAATTCGTGGAACGTCTCGGCGCACAGGTTCCGATGGCGCTGCCAGAGCCGTCCGCCGGAAGCTGCAACGACCCGCGCAACAACTACCGCAGCCTCGGCGTCGACCTGTTCGCCGACGAGCCGGACCTGCGCCTGCGCGCCGACAAGATCGCCGCGGCGCTCGCCGACCGCCGTCTCCGGGCGCGGCACCCGCTGCTCTCCGCCCAGGACCGGGTCACCGCGACCGTTCCTGCCCCGCTCCTACGCCGCGACGTCGACCGCTATCCCCTCGACACCGTCCCCGACTCGATCGCGGGCCACACCATTGTCTCCAGTGTCGACCGCGGGCCCGCCGACCTCGCCTTCGGCGGCGGCCGTGTCCGCTTCACCGCCGGCTTTCCCGCCCTCGGCTCGGTCATGCACCTGACCCACGGCGTACACGGCCTCGGCGACACCATCACTCTCTCCCTGCACGCCGATCCTGCGGTCCTACCCGACCTCGACACCTACGCTTCCTTACTCCGCTCCGCGGTAGACGAGGTCATCGCTGCCCTCTGAGCCTGCCGCGCCACCGGGTAGGCCTGGCGCGGACTCTCCACATCGGAGGGTTCGCTTCGCGTGGCGACATGCTCTCCGCACGGTTCACAACCTGCGCGCGGAGTGCCCTGCGTCGGCGAAGAGGAACGGGTGGATCAGGCTCGGTTGAGAGCCAGTTCGGGGGAAGCCGAGTGGAGGTCGGTGGAGATTTTGATCTCGAGCTCGACACGGGTCGCGTTGATGACCGAGCGTTCTTCCTCGACAGTGTTCTCGATCGCCCTCGACCACAGTGCTCGGATTTCGGAGATCTCCTCGCCGGTCGCCTCGGCGTCCGTTTCGATCCTGCGCCGCTGCAACGAAATGTTCAGCGCCGCGGTGAGCGTCCGCGTCAGATCCTCGCAGCGATTCGGGATCTTCCGATGCGCCAGGACGCGCAGGTTGCTGATGAATCCCCGTGCCCCAGCGATGGTCTGGAGTACATCCTCGCCGATCTCGTCCAGCTCGTCGGCCGCCCAGCGGTCGCAATACAACAGCTGCTGACGGACGTCGGTGGAGATGGCCAGCACGGAAGCCACCGCGGCCAACACGGATTCGCGCCGCCACTTATCGTGCTCGCGGCGTTCCGCGGCCGCGTTCGTCAACTCCACATTCCGCTGCGCCGCGTCGAGCGTGACCCGATTGCGCTCGTCCGCGGCGGTCACCGCCGCGCGATGAGTGCGGTTGTTGAGAAGAACGCCCACCACTGCCGCAATGGCGACGAGAAGGGAACCGAAGAGTGGAAGCCACTGAGTCACCGGGAAATCATCGCATCGCAGTCGTGGCTCGCACAGCCGACGAAGTTCGAAACTTTCTGGATTCCGCTGGAAGCTGCCCATGTCCTGCAGGCGAGGGCAGGGTGCACTACTCGGTCGGCTGGTTCGCCGAGTCGAGTCGTGTGGCGACTCGGCTCACGAGCGGTCAATGCATCCATTTTCGCAGGTGAACTCTTTGTCCAATGGATCGACAATGGGGGTATGGCGACGGTCCTGCTCGGCGGCGACGTCATGTTGGGGCGCGGTGTGGACCAGATCCTGCCGCATCCCGGCGATCCGACGCTGCGCGAACGGTATGTCGACGATGCGCGGACGTATGTGGAGTTGGCCGAACGCGTGCACGGCATATTTGCCCGTCCCGTGGATTTCCGCCGACCATGGGGTGATGTCCTGCCGATCCTCGCGCAGGTCCACCCCGAGGTGCGGTTGATCAACCTGGAAACCGCTATCACCGCCGACGGTGCGTTCGCTCCCGCCAAAGGCATCCACTACCGGATGAACCCCGACAATCTGCCGGTGTTGACCGTGATCGCACCGGTCGTTTGCGCGCTGGCCAACAATCACATCCTCGATTTCGGTATCCCCGGCCTGGCGGACACCCTCGAAGCGCTCGATACCGCGGGCGTTCGCCGCGCCGGAGCGGGCGCGGATCTCGATGACGCCCAGGCACCGGCGATATCGGAACTCGACGACGGACGCCGGGTGGTGATCGTCTCGGTGGCCGCGGGATCGAGCGGGGTTCCGGAATTCTGGGCAGCCCGTCGCGATCGGCCCGGGCTGTGGCGGGTTGGTGATTCACCGAGCGTAAGTGCCGCCGACAAGGTGGCGGCAGAAGTGCTGGCCCACAAGCGCGACAACGATATCGCGATCGTCTCCGTACATTGGGGACCCAACTGGGGTTACGGGGTGGCACGGAGCGAAACACAGTTCGCTCATCGGCTGGTTGATGCCGGTGTCGACCTGGTGCACGGCCATTCCGCGCATCATCCCCGGCCGATCGAGATCTACCGGGGCAAACCGATTCTGTACGGGTGCGGCGACGTCATCGACGACTACGAGGGCATCCGCGGTTACGAGCGGTACCGCACCGATCTTCATCTGCTGTATCTCGTGTCCATCGATCCCGGTGCGGTGGAGGTGCGAATGATTCCGCTGCGGGTACGGCGCATGCGCCTCGAATCGGCGGCGCGCAGCGAATCCAGGTGGCTGTGCGAAACGATCGAACAGATCAGCCGCGGCTTCGGTACCCGAGTCGCACCGCGGCCCGACGACCTACCAGTGGTGTTCAACGCCACACAACACTGAGATGGCGGCGGAACCAGTCGCTGGCCAGATCCGCCACTTGCTCGAGTGCGCCGGGCTCCTCGAACAGGTGCGTCGCGCCGGGGACGACATCGATCTCGCTCGGACACGGCATCCGCAGCCGGGCCTCCCGATTGAGCTCGAGCACCTGTTGGTCGTTACCACCGACGATGAGCAGCGTCGGTGCGTGGACCAGCGCTAGTCGCGGACCGGCCAGGTCGGGGCGGCCGCCCCGAGAGACGACGGCCGCGATCTCGGTGCCGGGTTCGGTGGCCGCCCACAGCGCGGCACCGGCACCGGTGCTCGCCCCGAAATATCCGGTGGGAAGGCCGCTCGGACCCGATCGCGTGCGTAGCCAGCGGGTCACTTCGACGAGACGGTGGGCGAGCAGCTCGATATCGAAAACGCGCGTACGGTCGCCCTCCTCGTCCGCGACCAGCAGGTCGACCAGCATCGTCGCGAGTCCGGCCCGATTCAGTACGTCGGCGACGAACCGATTCCTCGGACTGTGCCGGCCGCTTCCGCTCCCGTGCGCGAAGACGATCAGGGCGGTGGAGTTCTCCGGGACGGCCAATATCCCTGCCAGCCGGATCGACTCCGACGGCACGATGACCTCTTCTGTCCGCGTCATGGGATCGGGTGCGGAGGATGGCATCGAACACCTCCTGATATCCGGGATACCCGATCAGGCCGGTCATGTGCAAGAGGTGCGGAAGTCGCCGTCTATGCGAATCCAGCTGCAAGACCATCTCGCCACATGAAGCGGAGCGTTCCGTCCTATGTCACGACCTCGGCACTGAGCGGACAAACAACAGCAGGTCAGGGCAAATATGCCCTGACCTGCTGTTTCTGCGGAGGATAGGGGATTTGAACCCATCCATTTCCGTTGGTGAACGCTGCGGCAAGCCAGTTTCGTTGCAATTCAGGCTGCTTCGGCGCTGCTGACGATGCAAACGTTAGGTCCAAGCGTTGACGCGGTCAACACCTGGGGCGAGTCACTCTTCGCCGAAAATCCTGGTCAACGACTCCGGCGGATACGGTGCCGACTGTCGCAGTCCCTGCGGCGTCGAGTCGATGCGTCCACTGCTTCGCCCCTCGAAGTGGCCCCGGCTGACCAACTTGTCCATAGGATTAATCCTATATAGTATTGATCCTATGGGGCTGTATTCGGTCGAGATCGAACCGGAGGTGACCGAGTGGCTGGGATCGCTTTCGGATCGGGACTTCGGTCGCGTGGATCAATATGTGGGCATGCTCGCGGAGAAAGCCGAGACGTTGAGCGAACCATGGTCTCGAAACCTTGGCGACGGCCTGCGAGAGCTGCGTTTCCACCTACATCCGCTGGAGATGCGCATCACCTACTGGCTGGCGCCGGGGCGGCGGGTGGTGCTGCTGACGGTCTTTCGCAAGACGCAAATGCGAGAAACTTTGGAAGTCGATCGTGCGAAAGTGCTGCGCAAGGTGTGCGAAGTGGAGCATGAGCACGCCAGAATCAGCTTCGACAGGAAGGTAAGGGACGATGACTGAACACCAGTCTATGGACGACATACGACGTGAACGGTTCAACCGGCCCGGCTTCGACGCTACCGAGTACCACGCCGGGCGCGAAGAGGCGAAACTGGCCATCGAGCTCGCCGATGCGATCCGTGAGCGTCGACTCGAACTCGGATTGACGCAAACACAGCTGGCTCAGCGTGCCGGTCTGCATCAGCCCGATGTCTCCCGACTGGAGTCCGGTGGCGGAACGCCGACCATCGGCATGCTGGATCGGCTGGCGCATGCTCTCGAATTGCGGTTTGTCGCCCGGTTCGAGAAGCCTGACGCAGCATGAACAGCGCGGTGCACACCTGCGGAGATCATCGCCGTCGGCCTGTGCAGCCGGCAGGGGTTACAGGTTGGCGGATGTAGACTAGGTCCACATCCGCCAACCTTGAAAACCGGAGCGCGTGATCGCGGCTTTTCGCACCCGGTCTGGGTGCCATTCGTACTCGGTGCCGCCATCGTGGAGCAGGTAGGCGGGCGAAACGATCTTGCCGATGGCGCGTCCGCCGAGCACCGCCGAGTACCTTTCAGCGTCGCGGCCAACTTCCGCGCAACGTCTGGAAGCCCGAAGCGGGTCACCGCTCGCCTGTACAGATTGTCCTCCGCCTGGGTGAGCGCCAGCGACTGGGCTCCGAGCCCCTTCGACGCTGGCGATGCAAACGTTAGGCTCAGGTGTCGACGCGGTCAACACCTGGCAGCTGATGTTGCCGTCGGACTGCACGCTGCCGTCGGCGCAGGGCAGAGCTCATCTGCTCAGCCTGCTGGAGCGGAAGGCCGAGTAGATGGAATGTCCTGCGGCGGAGGCTTTCCGCCGTTCGCACGCACAGTTCGGCCAGCAGTGTCATGTTCGTCCGGTAGGCACCCGGCAGCGCGGCAATCGGGACGCGCACTATCGACTCGGTGGCCATCGTCGGATCGTGTCCACAGGCGGTCAGCACTCATCGGCCGCCTCGAGCGCGGTACTCGGTGGCGTCGTACAACAGCCTGAGTGACTGGATCTTCCCGCCGTCGAGTTGGAAGAACTCGGCGAATCGGACGGTACCATCGGGCATCTCGGCGTCGTAGAGTGTGGCCGCCATGCTCTTGGCACGCAGCTGATGCAGCATCGTCCGGCTCCGCATTGTGTCGATGAATCCGAAGACTCCTTTGATGAACGGTTGCGCTCCGACGACGTGGCCGGCGATCGGACCCTCGAAAACGAGGTCATCGGCCAGTATTGCGCGCAGCCGCCCCTCGTCGAATGCCGTCGGGCCTGCGGTCAGAATGTTGTAGTAGGCCTGCACAGGCTGGCTGACGGTGTCATTGGTGTCGACCATGGGTTCCTCCTCTAGCAGTTGCTAGTAGTTAAGACACCAACTGGCTGGCGAACGGAACGGTCGTGGTCGGGTAAACGAGGACAGTGGCATGATCGGACGCCATGAGTTCATAGGTGCTTCAGCTCGCACGATCGGGTGACGAACAAGCCTTCGCCGAGCTGATGGAACCGCATCGTCGCGAGCTTCACCTGCACTGCTACCGGATGCTGGGGTCGATCACCGACGCCGATGAGCTCCTGCAAGAGACGATGATCGCCGCATGGCGGGGCCTCGGCGGTTTTGCGGGCCGCTCGTCGCTGCGGACATGGTTGTACCGGATTGCCACCAACCGCTGCCTCAACTACATCCGTGACGGCAAGCGCCGTCCCCGACCCGTGCCAGTTCCGCCGTTCGCGGTGCCCGAACCCTCCCGCCGAGAGGAGGTCACCTGGCTGCAGCCCTATCCCGACGCGTGGCTCGACCCGGCGCCGGGCCCCTCGGCCCGTTACGAGGCCCGGGAGGCCGTCCGGCTGGCGTTCGTCGGCGCGTTGCAGCGGCTTCCGCCCCGGCTGACAGCAGTGCTGGTTCTCTGCGACGTACTCGACTTCTCCCTCGCGGAGGTGGCGACGATGCTGGAGGCGACTCCTACGGCGATCAAGGGCTTGCTGCAACGGGCCCGGACATCGCTCGCGCGAAGGCATTTCACCCGCGCGGACCGGGAGTCCGGTTCTCACACCGAGGCGGACCTGGCGCAACGTTTTGCCGACGCCTTTTGCGTCGACAACGTCGACGCAGTGGTCGCACTACTTACCGACGACGCCTGGCTGGCCATGCCGCCCGCCCCGCACGAGTACTGTGGAGCCGAGGCCATCGCCGAGTTCCTCCGGGCGACCGCGGCTGGACGAGCTGGGCGGCGCTTCAGGCTTTTGCCCACCCGGGCCAACGCCCAACCCGCCTTCGCGTGCTATCTCGGACAACCCAACGATCCTGCGGCTCAACCATCCGGCCTGGTCGTCCTCACCCTCTCGGGAGACCGGATCGCAGGTATCACCCATTTCCTAAATCCCGAACTGCCCTCGATCTTCGGCTTCAGGAACTCCCCGGCTGGCCTGTCAACTGAAAACGTGACCAGGAAACGCCTGTCGTCCCACACCCTCGGAACATCTGAGACCGATCAGGCTGCATGTCGGCTGCCCGGTAGCAATGGAATGCGACAGTCGTGGCGCTGCCTACGGGCGCCGACTGCGCCCTCTGTGGCGGACGCCGCAGAGGATAGAGGAGCGGACCCCCTATCCCGAGGCATGTTGACGCGGTCAACACGGCCTCTACCTGCGGAAATGACTGTAAGCGGCCCTGAAAAAACGCCCTGAACAGGCCTTATGGTCATCAACACTGGGCGTTTGCCGGAATGGATGGAATATTACGAAAAACGCCCCTGACCAGCCATTAAGGTCCAGTCAGAGGCGTTTGCCGTGGCGGAGGATAGGGGATTTGAACCCCTGAGGGCGTTAACCCAACCCGCGTTCCAGGCGAGCGCCATAGGCCACTAGGCGAATCCTCCGTGCAGCAGCATACCGGTAGCCCCCGGCGAGTCGCCAAATGGCCCGGGTGATCGGGCGAAGTGCCTGGTGGGCCAGGGTTGGTCGACCCGAAGATCGGGTTTCGCGCGGGAGCCGCTACACTGGCCTACGGATCCCGCGCGGCGCGCATCCTGTGAACCCCCCCAGGGCCGGAAGGCAGCAAGGGTCAACGGGCTCTGCCGGGTGCGCGGGGTCCCCTTTCAGAGGGCTCGCGCGGACGGATGTCCGGCTGTCGAATAACGCCTCCAATTCCGAGCAACGCACGGGTAACGTGAACAGCGTCCGCGGACGCACGTGCGTCCGCACGGACAAATGACCGGCCGCGGCCACACATCGGTCCGGCCCTCCACGTCCCTTTGCTGCTTCGAAAGGCTGCCCAGGATGCCCCGGCAAACGCAGATCGGTTTGATGAGCCACGAGGAGCTCGTGTCCGAACACGAGACCCAGTCCGCGAACTACGCGACGCTCCGGACCGAGAAGCTCACGCTGGATTTGACACGGGGAAAACCTTCACCGGAACAACTCGACCTGTCCACCGAACTGCTGACCCTGCCCGGCGAGGGCGATTTCCGCGATGGCACCGGCACCGACTGCCGCAATTACGGTGGTCTGCACGGTCTCCCGGAGCTGCGCGCGATCTTCGGTGAGCTGCTCGGTATCCCGGTGGACAACCTGCTCGCGGGCAACAACGCCAGCCTCGAGCTGATGCATGACGTGATCGCCTACGCGATGCTGTACGGCACCAACGACTCCGAGCGCCGCTGGGCTGCCGAGGACACGCTGAAGTTCCTGTGCCCCGCCCCCGGCTACGACCGGCATTTCTCGATCACCGAGGCGCTCGGCTTCGAGATGATCCCCATCCCGATGCGCCACGACGGCCCGGACACCCACGCCATCGCCGAACTGCTGGCGAACGATCCGCAGATCAAGGGTCTGTGGGCGGTGCCGAACTACTCCAACCCGACCGGTGTGGTCTTCTCCGAAGATGTTGTCCGGGAACTGGTTTCGATGCCTGCTGCTGCGCCCGACTTCCGGCTGCTCTGGGACAACGCCTATGCGGTGCACCCGCTGACCGACGCGGCGGCTCCGGTGCTCGACGTGCTCGGCCTTGCTGCCGCGGCTGGAAACCCGAACCGCCCCTTGGTTTTCGCTTCCACCTCGAAGATCACCTTCGCGGGCTCGGGGGTCAGCTTCATCGGCGGCTCGACGGCGAACCTGGAGTGGTACCTGAGCCACGCGTCGAAGAAGAGCATCGGGCCGGACAAGATCAACCAGCTGCGTCACCTGCGCTTCTTCAACGATGCCGACGGCGTGCGTGCGCACATGCAGAAGCATCGCGCCATCCTGGAGCCGAAGTTCGCTCTGGTGCTGAAAATCCTGGAAGACCGGCTCGGCGCGTCCAAGGTGGCGTCCTGGACCGAGCCGAAGGGCGGCTACTTCATCAGCCTGGACGTGCTCGAGGGCACCGCGGCGCGGGTGATCGCGCTGGCCAAGGAGGCAGGCATCGCGCTGACCGCGGCGGGCTCGGCCTTCCCGTACCGAAATGACCCGGAGGACAAGAACATTCGGATCGCTCCGAGCTTTCCGAAGCTTCCCGAACTGGCGAAGGCGATGGACGGCCTGGCCACCTGCGTCCTGCTCGCGGCCACCGAGAAGCTGCTCGGCAAGTAGCCGGACACAACGCGAGCGCCCGGCACGATTCGTGCCGGGCGCTGGGCTATGCGGCTGCCTCGCCTTCGCTGGGCACGGCGCGGGCTGAGGGCCGACAATGTCCGGCTGTGCCGGCTACCTGGTCTCCGATAACGGCAGCCTCAGCGCGGCTTGTGCGCGAGAACCGCGAACATGGTGACCGAGAGGTGGATGTCGCCGCTGTCGGCGCCCGCCCGCAGGTCGCAGATCAGCTGGTCACGCTGCGCCTCGCTGATCACGCCGCGCGCGACCGCCATCGCCGAGATCCTATGGACCAGCGAGCCTGCGCCCACACTGCGGTCCTGGACCAGGGCGTGCGAGCCGATGTCGTCGATCACCAGACCGGCATTGGTGAGCAGGCCGGGGATGCGGCGCCCGGCGAGCGGATTGGTGGTCGCCGACACCAGGGTGTCGATCACCTCACGCACGACCTGCCGGTTGCCGGGGTGCACGATCGCGGTGCCCCAGTCGCTGTCCATCACCACAACGCGGCCGCCGGGACGCAGCACGCGCGCGATCTCGTTCGCGGCGCGGGCGGGGGCAGTCAGGTGCTGGAAGACCCGCTCGCACAGGGCAGCGTCGAAGCTGTCCGCGCCGAACGGCAGGCCGTAGGCGTCGCCGGAGTGAAATCTCGCGGTGGAACCGGCCTGGGCGGCGCGGCGTTCGGCGGAGGCGAGCAGGTGCGGGTCGGGCTCGACTCCGACCGCGTTGCCGTTCGGGCCGACCGCTTCGGCGAAGGCCATGACCTCGGAGCCGGTACCGGAGCCGATATCGACCGCGCTCTCGCCGGGTTGCAGCGCGAGAGCTTCGTGCGCCCAGGTTCGCAGTCGGCGGATGCCGGGGAGCGCGGCCTGGAGGTCGCGCACGTCGACGAGCTGGTCCTGGCCTGCTCGGTCGAACCGATCGGGACGCAAAGCGTAGGTGTTCATGGGCCCGTATCCATCCGTGGCCATTGTGGGGGTCGGTGTCGCCGTCGTCTGAGGCATGGCCAGGAGCCTACGCGGGGCGTCATCTACCCGCGCGTAAGATCTGTGACTCGAGTCACTGCGTGTAGGGCTGGCGGGTGCGCATGGTGTCGGCGCCGATGAGATGATCGAACCCATCAGGAGTATATGCCGTGGGAGCAGGAGGTAGGCGATGAGTCGCAGGCTTTGCCTCGCACAGGACGCCGAGGCGGACGAACTACTGACCGAGGACTACTTCGCCACCCTGCTCGGGATGCTTCTGGACCAGCAGTACCCGATGGAGCACGCGTTCCGCGGCCCGAAGAAGATCGCCGACCGCATGGGTGGCTTCGACATTCACCGCATCGCCGAGGCCGATCCGCAGGAGTTCGAGACCCTCGCCGCAACCCCGCCCGCCATCCATCGCTACGGCCGCTCGATGGCCCGGCGCGCGCAAGAGCTGGCGTGCTACGTCATCGAGAACTACGACGGCGATACCGAGAACATCTGGACCAAGGGCGACCCGGACGGCGCCGAGGTCCTGCGCCGACTGAAAGACCTGCCGGGCTACGGCGAACAGAAGGCCAAGATCTTCCTCGCGCTGCTCGGCAAGCAGCGCGGCGTGCGGCCGGAGGGCTGGCGCGCGGCAGCGGGCGCCTACGGCGAGGAAGGGTCGCGGCGGTCGGTTGCCGACGTGATCGACGCCGAATCCCTAACTCAGGTAAGGGAATTCAAGAAGCAAGCGAAAGCGGCTGCAAAAGCGAAGTAGCGCGCGGCCGAAGCCTGGTTGAAATCTTTCTGCGTTTTTCCCTCGTTTCAGCGGGAATGCTGCTCGATGCTTTGCCTCGAAAGCTCCACCTGAGATGAGGAAATGCAGTCCATGAGGATGAGGAAGCTCGCCGTGGCCGCGGCGCTGGTAACCGTGGCGACCGGAGTGGCCGCGGGTACTTCCGGCGCCGCCCCGCCAGGTGAAAATACCGAAGGTGCAATCAATTTCACCGCGCACGCGACCGATACACAGTCGATCATCGAAACCGACGCCGGCTCGTTGGTGGTCGAGGACGAACTCTTCGAAGTCGAGGCAGCCGATGGCCGTGTGGTCGCGGCCGCCCCGCTGAAGTTTCAGCTCGATGATTTCGAATTCCCGATCGCCGCACAGATTTCCGACCGGACCGCGACGCTGACCCCCCAGTTCGACCGGGAGCACGCGGTCTACAAGCCGGTCGCGCTGCCGTTCGAGGACAAGGCGCCCTGGAAGACCGAGTACGACCGTGAGGTCGCCGCGTGGACCCGTCTGGCCAGCACGATCTCCGCTGGGGCGACCATCGGCACACTCGTTGGTGGTCTCAGCGGCGCGGCCGTCGGCTGCGTCCTCGGTGGCATTGCCGGTGCCACCGTGTCCGCCGCCGCGATCGTCGGCCTGTTCGGCGCGTTCCTGCCTGCCGCCGTGATCGGCTGCTTCGGTGGCATCATCGCGGTCGGCGCGCTCGGCACCCTCGCGGGTCAGCTGCTCGTGACCGGCCCGGTCGCGGTCGGCGCTGCGATCCAGTACTTCACGACGATCAATCAGCCGTTCGTCGCGGCGAAGTAACCTTCGCAGCTGAAAGACCTCGTCCGGTGGGCCTCTCCACCGAGCGGGGTCTTTATGGTTGTGTCTGTCACCTGGGAAAACTATGTGCGCATGCACACAACGGCGCGTTGGGTCTTGGTGCGTCGCGGATATCGGTGTTAATTTAATCGACATGTCTGTCGGCCGATCGAACTCCCTGCGGGTCACTTACGTGACCGCCGCACTGGGTTTGCGGCTGCCATTGACACGTGAACTGTGTTGTACCTCTTGCTGCGGCTGAGCCGGGTTTCCAGCTCGTTTGCTGCTTCGTCGCCCATGTAGGCACGTCCCGTTCGATTGCGGGACTTCAGCAAGGATCTGCACAATGTCCCTCCCCACCCTCGAACGATCCGTCTCCAGGGTTGCCGCCGGCCGTGCTCGTGTTCAGCGTCCGGTGGTAGCTCCCGAACTGCGGATCGCCGACAACCCGGCGGCAGCGGTTATCCGCGCCGCGACCGGTGGTCCCATTTCGCGCGACAATGTAGCGCGCACAACGGGTTTGAGCATCGCGACGGTCAACCGTCAGGTGTCCGCGCTACTCGCAGCCGGTCTGCTGCGTGAGCGCCAGGACTTGACGGCCTCGGGTGCGGTCGGACGCCCCCGGGTTCCGTTCGAACTCGACCACGATGCCTACCTGACCATCGGCATCCACATCGGCGCCGCGGTCACCAAGATCGTCGCTGCCGATCTGCGCGGCCGCATCCTCGGTGGCCTCGCCATCGCAACCCCGCAGACTGGACAGGAGTTCGCCACCACCACCGTCGCCCGCAGCGCGAAGGCGTTCCTGCAGCGTTGGCATCGGCGCAAGGCGCTATGGGCAGGCGTCGCGATCGGTGGCCGGGTCGATCCGCTCACCGGCGTCGTCGACCACCCCAAGCTGGATTGGCGTGGCGCGCAGGTCGGTTCGGTGCTCGGCGAGGTGCTCGAGCTGCCTGTCTCGGTAGCGCCGCATGTCGAGGCGATGGCTGGTTCGGAGCTGTTG
The DNA here is from genome assembly GCF_052114905.1 of Nocardia sp. 2TAF39. Taxonomy (NCBI): domain Bacteria; kingdom Bacillati; phylum Actinomycetota; class Actinomycetes; order Mycobacteriales; family Nocardiaceae; genus Nocardia; species Nocardia sp. 2TAF39. Next base: position 55,578 of record NZ_JBFRFQ010000037.1, on the reverse strand, counting down.
CTGCGTACCGCCGAACCGCGCGACCAGGCGCGCGCCGAGCGTGGCAGCAGCCTGTACTTCTACGTCCGCGAAACCGCCGGTGTGGCGGTGACTTTGGATGGTCGTGTGCATACGCCGAGCAACGGCCCCGGCTCGATCGCGCATCTACCCACCGGCTCGGATGTCGAATGCACCTGCGGGCGGCGCGGCTGCCTGGAGGTGACCGTGGGTGATCGGTCGCTGCACTCCAGGGCCGTCGGTCGCGGAATCATCCCGGCGCACAACGGAACCGCGGGATCAACCATCGCGGACCTGTACCGGGCTGCGGAATCGGGCTCGGAGCCCGCGCGTGAACTGCTCGCCGAGCGCGCCACCATCCTCGGCCACACCGTGGCGATGGTGCGCGACATGCTCAACCCCGATCGCGTGATCCTGGGCGGCCAAGCCTTCACCGGCTACCGGCCCGCGGTCGCGCATGTAGCGCGCGCGTTCAACCAAGGCTCGTCCCTGCCTCCGACCGATATCCGGATCAGCGGATTCGGCGGCAAGGTGCAGGAATTCGCCGCCGTGGTTACCTCGCTGAGCGTTCTCTACGCCGATCCGCTCGCCGCGGTCCGGCGAACCACGCTGGGCGACTGAGCGATTCGAGGAAGGGTGACCCGCCGCTGTGGCTGGTCGCCCTTCCTCATCATGCGCGTGGGGGCTGGTATCGTCCGACCTGGAAGCGCGGCGTAGTACGTCGCCCAGACCGGAATCCCCCGCCTTCAAGCGGGGAGGACGTCAACGACGTGGATCACCGGCGGTGGCGAACAGACCTTCCAGCGCCGTGATGAAGAATGGGAAGTGTCCCGCGAAGCGCTGCAGGCTGCGGTCGCGTTCGAAGCCGCTGAACCAGTAGAGGCCGGGCTGGGAGTCGGCCGATGGGTCGAGGTCGCGGAAGGCGCGAATCCAGTTGTCGGCGCGTCCGCCGATCACCATGAACGGCAGGGCGCGGGAGAACACCGTCTCCTGGTCGAGCGGCGGGATCTGTTCGCGCCGAGTCGCTTCCAGGCCGCGCTGTAGTGCACGGATCCGCCCGGTGAGCTCCAACCCACGCGCGGTCCTGACCGGCAGGTACTTGGGAAGCAGCAGGGTCGCGACGCCGGCGAGCGCGATGGCGACGCCGACCAGGGCATGCCCGGAGGTGAGCGCGAGCGCGACGGTCGCGGCGATGCCCGCGACGACCAGCGCGCCGCCCAGCCATATCGCGAGGCCGGGGCGGCGGCGATCGGTGAAGCTGCCGCGGGCGACGGCGTCGGCCAGCAAGGCGGTGCGCACCGGACCGGATTGCACGCGGCCCGGCTTTCGTAGGTCGGTGACGGTCGCCGCGGCGGTGCCGTCGGGTAGCAGCGCCCGGTAGACCGCCTTCTCGTAGTCGCGCAGCTGGTCGTCGGGTGCGTTCACCCGGTCGATCCGCCAGTCGGTGTCGCCGAGCGGGGTGACCCGGATATACCGGCGCACTGCGAGATCCACCACCGTCGCGGCGATATCGACCGGATCGACGTGCCCGTCCAGCAGGAGGCCCGCCTCCCCGGGCAGCGCTCCGTCCGGCGAGATGAACTGCACACGCTCACCCTCGCGCAGCAGCGGATCGATCGTGTCCGAACCACCGCCTGCTGCGACGTCGCGGCGCCGGGCCCGCAGCGCGAAGGCGATCACGCCCGCCAGCGCGAGCAGCAGCACACCGAACGCGACCAGCACTGGCGTGGTGATCGTGAACGGGCCCGCGTCACCACTGTCGCGCACGTCGGCGTTGCTCGGCACGGTGCCGGGCGGCAGTTGCAGGGTCAGATCGATGACGTCGCCCTTGTGCAGGTCGCTCTGCTCGAGGAAGAGCACCCCGTCGGTCTCGATCTTGACGTCGGCGCACGGCCGGGCGTTGCCGGGCGGGCCGAGTTTGCAGTCGACGATGCCCATCTCGAAGCTCGGGCTGATCAATGAGGCGCTGATCGAGGCGATGTCGGTGTTCAGCACGCCGAGCCAATGGAAAACCTGGGTACCCGGCGCGTCACTGACGGTGTTGCGCACCGAGTACTTGAAGGTGGATTCGCCGGGGCGCGCCTCGATGGTGAACTGGTCGTCGGCCACCGTCGCCGTGCCCGCGCCCTCGGTGTCCACGTCGGTGACCTGGAAAACCCGCTCGACGTCATCGCTCATATGCAGCCGCAGTGGAAGTGACATCCGGAACGAGCCGTCCGGCGGCACCGCCACCTGCTCTACCACCTCGAGGACGCCTTCGCGGCTGAGTTTCAGGTCGGCGGTGATGGTCACACCGCTCGGTGCGGGCTCCGTGTGGGCAATCGGGGCGGTCGCGAGCATTCCCGCGGTGGCGAGAAGCAGCGCGCCTAGGGCGCCCCCCCGAAAAGTCAGCATGGCTGCCTACTCTAGACAGCTTGCTATCCTGCGTCAGCGGCTGTCGGCGATCACTGAGACGAGGGGGTACGGGGGCGTGACACAACCACCGTACGGATACGGACCGGTTCCGCATGGCGGGCGCCCGGTTCCGCCCCAGCCCGGTTATGGTCCGCCACCCGGTTATGGTCCGCCACCCGGTTATGGTCCGCCACCCGGTTATGGTCCGCCACCCGGTTATGGTCCGCCACCGGGATATCGTCCGCCGCCCGGTTATTCACCGCCCACTTACGGTCCGCCACCGGGTTATCGCCCGCAGGTGCCTCCGCCGATGCCCTACGGTCCGCCCGGCCGACGGCCGCCGTCTCCACCGCCGCGCAAACGGGGCGGCGGAGGATGGGTGGCGCTGTTGATCGTCGTCGTGTTCCTCGTCGCCGGAGGGCTGGTGCGTAACGCGGTCTCCGTCGGACGGAACAACAGTGGCCCGTCCGGTCCGCAGCCCACTTTCACTTTCGCTCCTCAGCCAGACGGCTCGACGGGTCCGGCCGAGACGGGCAGCAACCCGCTGCTCACAGACCCGAACGTGACGCTGCTCCCGGCGCGGTGCGCTTACTCCCCGTGGGGCACCCAGGTCGACGCCGCGCGCAAGTTCTTCGAAAGCGCCGCGTCATGCCTGGAGGGGGCGTGGAAACCGGTGCTGGGAAAGGCGAATCTGCCGTTTCAGCCGCCCGCACTGAACGTCAGCGCGACCACGACGGGCATCACGACGCCGTGCACCGGCTCGACGAGCAATTTCGCCGCGTTCTACTGCCCGGCGAACAAGACCATCTACATGCCGATCAGCCAACTGCAGACCGACTACTTCAAGGACAACTGGGTGGTCTACCTGTCTGTCTTCGCACACGAGTACGGGCACCACGTGCAGGCGATGTCCGGCATTCTGCGCAAGGCCAACAGTGATCGGGCCGACGCGGGCCCGCGCAGTGCCAAGGGGCTGGAGCTGTCGCGCCGAGTCGAGTTGCAGGCCAACTGCTTCGACGGCATGTACCTCTCGTCCTCGGCCGGTGGCGGCTCACTGACCAACCCGCAGGTCAGCTTGGCCCGCAAGGACGCATACGGTCGTGGTGACCAGGCCGGCGACATGCGCGACCACGGCACGTCCGAGAACGGCGGTCAGTGGTTCGAGACGGGCTTGGACAAAAACCGTGCGGCCCAGTGCAATACGTTCACCGCATCGGCGGGCGAGGTGAACTGAGGCGATGGCGCAATTCGTCCGCGTCGAGCCTCAGCCGGCCGAGCCAGGCGGTAACCGTTTCCGGTGTCGGCAAATCATCGCCGATCAGGTCGAGCACGCTGTATCCGATGCACGCGGCGCCCATCACGCGCGACGCGGCCGCTTCCACGTCGCCCCAGGGTAGGTAGGGCTTGGCGATCAGCAGGGAGGCGATGCCATGGGCGACGGACCAGAGTTCCAGCACGACGGGCAGTGGATCGCGCGGGGCCATCGTTCCCTCGTCCATGCACTTGTGTACGGTTGCCGCGAAATGCTGGAACGCTCCGCTGGTGAGCACCTGGTCGACCGCGCCTCCGATCTTCGTGGGCGCGGTCGCCAGCCGATACTGTTCGGGATGCGCGAGGGCGAACCGGACGTAGGCCATGCCCTGGTCACGCAGCTGGGTCATCGGCGATGTCGCCGGGTCGGTGGCCGTCCGCAACGCCTCGGTGAGGTCCTCGAAGACCTGGGCAACGACGGCCTCGATGAGCTCGTCCTTGTCCGCGAAGTGCCGGTATATCGACGGCGCGCTCACCCCGACCAGCTTGCTCACCGCGCGGATCGACACCGCCTCGGCGGCACCGGCACGTGCGAGCAGGTCGGCCGTGGCGCGCAGGATCTCCTCGCGTAGCTGGGCTCCGGAGCCGCGCGGCGATCGCGGCCGGTGCGAGCCGATCATGGGCTGTCTGCGGTTTCGAGATCGGGTGTCACGGACGTATGGTCGACCTCGGTCAGTCCGATCCTGCCGTGCAGGCGGGCCAGCGGTTCGGGCGCCCACCAGTTCGCCGGGCCGAGCAACCGCATGAGCGCCGGTGCGAGCAGGCCACGAATGATTGTCGCGTCGACGAGCACGGTCAGCGTGAGTCCGAGCCCCATCAACTGCATGAACGACACCTTCGAGGTGACAAGGGCGCCCAACACGATAGCCATCAGCACGGCGGCCGCGGTGAAGATGCGACCGGTGCGGGCGAGGCCGATCGCGACCGCGCGGGTGTTGTCGTGCTCGGCCAGCCACTCCTCACGCACCCGCGAGAGCAGGAACACCTCGTAGTCCATCGACAGGCCGAAGGCCAAGCAGAACATCAGGATCGGCATGGTCGGCACCAGATAGCCGACCGGGGTGAACCCCAGTAGCCCGGACAGGTGGCCCTGCTGGAATACCCATACCATCGCACCGAACGCGGCGGCGAGCGAAAGCGTATTCAGCACAAGCGCTTTGATCGGAAGCACGACGCTCCCGGTGAACAGGAACAGCACGACGAAGGTGGTCAGCGCGATCAGCGCACCCGCGAGTGGCAGCCGGGCGGCCAGTGTGTCCAGCGAGTCGGCGTTGATCGCCGCGCCGCCGCCGTAGAGCGCGGGGCCCGGCGCGGGTACCGCCCGGATCGCTTGCAGCTGCCGGTCACCTGCGGGGGAGAAGGGGTCGAGCTTGGTGGCGACGTTGAGGTAGGTCCCCGTGTCATTGGCCATACCGGGCGGGGGCGCCGCGAGACGGAATCCAGAGACGTAGATCCCGGCGCTGGACTGTACGGCGGGCACGTCGTCGACCTTGGACAGCTCGGCGGCGTACGCGCCGATCGACGCGGTATCGCCGCGGTAGCCGTCCAACACGATCGTTGTGGTAGCAGCCGGGTCCGCCTGCGGGAACTGGCTGCGCAATACATCACCGACCTGACGGCTGGCGGCGCTGGCAGGGAGCACCCGGTCGTCGGGGTAGCCGAACTTCACCGAGAGGAACGGTGCGCCGAGCGCGAGCAACACAACGATGAGCACGAGCGCGACCGGCGCCGCGTGGCGCATTACCGCGGAGACCGTTCGGTACCAGCGGGTCTCCTCCGGCGTAGGCGGGACCGGAGCGGGCGTGCCGAGACGGAACAGCCGACGAAGGGGAACTCGCAGATCGAGGGCGTTCACCCGATGGCCGAGCAGCACGAGCGCTGGGGGCAGGATCAGGATCGAGGCGGCCGCGGCCGCGATGACCACGGCGACGCCCGAATAGGCGAAAGACTTGAGGAAGTACAGGTCGAACACGCTCAGCACGGCCATCGAGAGGGCGACGGTGAGCGCGGAGAACAGCACGGTTCGTCCCGCGGTCTGCACGGCGCGGATGGTGGCCGTGGTCGGGTCGAGGCCGTTGCCGAGTTCCTCACGATAGCGGCTCACAATGAACAGGCTGTAGTCGATGGCCAGCGCGAGCCCCATGGCAGTCGTCATGTTCAGCGCGTAGATCGAGACATCGGTGAACAGCGTCCACAAGCGCAGGATGGCCAGCGTCGCCGCGATCGCGAACAAGCCGATCGCCAGCGGCAGCGCGGCGGCGATCAGGCTGCCGAAAACCAGGATCAGCACGATCATCACCAGCGGCAACGCGACGCCTTCGGCGAGGGCGAGGTCTCGTGTGGTCTGCTCGGTCACGTCGTGGTAGATCGCGGCGATGCCGCCCTGGCGGACCGTGACGCCGTCGGAGGTACCGGTGAGCTGATCGGTCAGCTCGCCCGCGGACTGCTGGACGTGGGATTCGTCGCCGGTGAGGTAGGCGACCACCAAGGCGATCTTGCCGTCGCTGCTGCGCAGGGCGGTCGACAGCGGGGGCGGGGCGGTCCAGTAGGACTGGACTCCCTGCACGTCAGCGCGGGATTTCAGGGTGTCGGTCAGCCCGATTCCCGCCGCCTTGGTAGCCGGATCGTTCGCACCGGCGTCGGAGCTGACCAGCAGCACGAAATTGGGCGCGGCGCCGCTGAAGTTGTCGGCGATCAGCTGGACCACCCGTGCGGACTCGGCATCGCTCGAGGTGAACCCGCCGGATTTCAGGTGCGTGGCCGCGGTTGCGCCGAAGATGCCGCACAGCACGGCGAGAGCGAACGCGGCTGCGAGTACGGCACGCGGGAATCGGGTCGTGAATCGGGCTATCCGGGTCAGCATCAGGGGTGCTCCGCTCGACAGGTAAACGCCGTTAGGGTAACGCCGTTAACCTATGGGTGTCGAGAGGCTCGGGATGCGCTGAGGGGTCAGCCGCGGGACTTGCGGATTGCCCGAAGCCCCCTGCGGCCCGGGACGGGAAAGTCGTCGTGCATCTCCACCCACTCCGCCGTGGTCAACCAGAGTTGCTGAGCGCGGGCGTCGGCGGTGTTGTGGAAGATCCGGCGGCCTCGGTCGTCGCGCAATTCCTGTGTGACCACCGACCAGCGCGGCGGGCGTCCGTGCTCGGCGAGGTAGTCGTTGAGGTAGGCCGCGACCGCGGTGCCGATGGTGTTGACCGGGCGCAGCGATACCCGGTTGCCGTACTGGGCAGCGTGGAAACGCCGTGCGGCACAGAGGGATCGGGGATTGGCATTGGAGGCGATCCAGCCTGCACGCTGTGCCCGCTCGATCAACCACAGGTGCTTCACGGCCGATGGTGCGATATTGCCGATGCGGCTGCGGATCAGAGTCATGATCTGCTCGGAGCACAGCACATCGCGGCGCGTCGGTCCGATGCCATGCGAGGTCCAGTGCGCATCGGCCAGTCTGGCGAGTACCCGGCCGAAGTCGTCGATGCTGCGCTGGGCGCGCCGCCCGAGCCGCTCGATGCGCTCAGCCTCGCGGCGCATCTCGTTCTGGGTGGTCAGGGTGCGGATCGCGGCTATGGTCGGAACCTGACCGCGTTCCAGGAGTTCGAGAATGGCGGCGGAAGTGGCCGGGTCGGCTGCGGCGGTCACCGGCAGCGAATCGCGCTTGATCGCGAAGTCCTGCGGGCTGATCGCCCGGCTCAGCAGGGCGACGGCGGAGTGATCGCCTGCGAAATCGGTACTGGACAGCCAGGCGGCGGCGATGTCGTCACACGACGGCACGGTGGAATTTCCTCCGGTGGAAGTGTGGGAATTGGTACTGGTCACCGTGGGCCGAACTCGTTGGTTGTGCCCCGGTCGGGATGAGGGACCGGCCGGGGTCACCAACCTGATGAAGGTTTGGCTACCGAAGTTGCCGACAGCCACGTTAGCCAGACGATTGCATCATGTCACCAACGTTGACTGTTTCGTTATGTCCGCAAACTTGCGGCGAAGCGGGGCGTGAGTACATGTTTCCGCGCTATGAGGGAGAAAAGGGCGACAAACGTCCGGGTTCGGTTGGCGGCGATGTGTGATTGCTGATGCGTTGCCATATTGCGCGCCGGGGAGTGGGCCATAAGAAGTCATGGCGCATCTTGTGATCTGAGCCACATATTCGGTGGCCTATGCGTCCGTGCCGAGCCGCACCGGGCGGGAATGTTCTTTGTCGGTGCTCGCCGGTAACCTCTGGCCGTGGCTCTGTACCGAAAGTACCGACCGGCAACGTTCGCTGAGGTGGTGGGTCAGGAGCACGTCACCGACCCGCTGAGTATCGCGCTCGACACGGGGCGGATCAGTCATGCCTATCTGTTCTCCGGTCCACGGGGCTGTGGCAAAACGTCTTCGGCGCGCATTCTCGCCCGGTCGCTGAACTGCGTGCAGGGTCCCACCTCGACGCCGTGCGGCGTCTGCCCGTCCTGTGTGGCGCTCGGCCCTGGTGGCCCGGGCAACCTGGACGTGATCGAGCTCGACGCCGCGAGCCACGGCGGTGTCGACGACACCCGCGAGCTGCGCGACCGTGCCTTCTACGCCCCCGCCGAGTCCAGGTACCGGGTGTTCATCGTGGACGAGGCGCACATGGTCACCACCGCGGGCTTCAACGCGCTGCTGAAGATCGTCGAGGAGCCGCCGGCCCACCTGATCTTCATCTTCGCGACCACCGAACCGGACAAGGTGCTGCCCACCATCCGCTCGCGCACACACCACTATCCGTTCCGGCTGTTGCCGCCGGCGACCATGCGCGGGCTGCTCGGCCGGATCTGCGAGCAGGAGCACGTGCCGGTCGAAGAAGCGGTATACCCCTTGGTGATTCGCGCGGGCGGCGGTTCGCCGCGCGACAGTCTGAGCGTGCTCGACCAGCTTGTGGCCGGCGCGGGCCCCGAGGGCGTCACCTATTCCCGCGCGGTGTCTCTGCTCGGCGTCACCGACGTGGCGCTGATCGACGACGCCGTCGAGGCGCTGGCCACCGACGACGGCGCGGCGCTGTTCGGCACGGTGGATCGGGTGATGGAGGCGGGACACGACCCGCGCCGTTTCGCCGTCGACCTGCTCGACCGCTTCCGTGACCTGATCCTGCTGCGCGCGGTGCCCGACGCCACCGATCGCGGCTTGGTCACCGGGCCCGGCGACGTGCTCGACCGCATGCGCGATCAGGCCGAGCGTCTCGGTTCGGCCACCTTGACCCGCTACGCCGAGCTGTTGCACGAAGGGCTCGGTGAGATGCGCGGTGCCACCGCGCCTCGACTTCTGCTCGAGGTCGTCTGTGCCCGCATGCTGCTGCCCTCGGTCTCCGACGCCGAATCCGCCACGCTGCAGCGTCTGGAACGACTGGAGCGAGGGGTGGCGAGCGGCTCCCTCGCGGCCGCACCCACCGCGTCTTCGACGCCGGCTACCGCGCAGGCCCGGCCCGCGCCTGCGAGTGGATCGCAGTCCGATCCGCCGCGTCGCCGCGGCGCGGAGGCACTGGCTGCAATTCGCCGTGAGAACCATGGCGGCAACCCGCCTGCCGGTGCGGCATCGGCCGTTGGGTCCGCCGCGTCGGCGGATGCTGCTGAAACCGGTGGTGCCGCGTCCGTTGGCGATAGCGCACCTATCGGTGCTGCGGTGCCTACAAGCGATACGGCACAGGGCGGTGGTCCCGGTGGTGTGGCGCCTAGCGGTGACGCGCCATCTGCCGATACCGGACCCGTTGATCGCACAGTGCCTATCGCTGGCGAGGCTCCCGCAGCGGGTGGGACGCATATCGGATCCGCCGGTCGTGGTGCGTCCGGCGCGTCCTCGGCTGGTGGCGGGTCCGCCACCAGCGAGCTGCCCGTCAGCACACCTGACGTTCGAAGTGCTGGTCCCGGCCAGGAAGACGCTCGATCTGCGCAGGTCGATGCGTCCGGGTCGTCGGTCGTAGGAGCGGAGGAGGGGCGGCATGCCGCCGCTACTTCCGGACCGGATTCCTCGGGTGCCGCGTCGGACGCATCGGGTGGTTCATATGGTAGCGCGGCGCTTTCGTCGCCAGGCGGGCCCACCATGTCCAGCCCTGTGGCTGCCCACCCGAGTTCGGTGGCCGACTCCGCGAACGCTCCAGGTGGTTCCGCAGCCGCAGTCGAACGGTCCGGATCGGCACCCGCCGCCGAATCGAGCTCGAGTCGCCGTCCTCCCGCTGTCCACGACCCGCACCTTGCGGCGGCACAGCCTATTTCCTCAGGTGATGCGGTTGACGGGCCTTCCTTCGCCGCGAAGACCCAGCCGACGGATGCGTCCGCTGCGCAGGCCGCAGATGCGAGCGCCGCAGCGGCGGCTCGGGCCACGCCGTCGGCCGCTGGGTCCGCGCATACCGCACCTGCGGAAGCCCGCTCGGCGCACGAACCCGGGCAACCGGAACCCGTCGCGCAGAGCGGTGACCTGCTGCGGGAGGTGGAAGCCGCCTGGGCGGAGATCCGTACCAAGGTGCGCGAGTTCGGCGCGGCCGTGCAGGCGATGCTGGCCGGCGCGTCGGTGTCGCGCGTCGAGGGCAATGTCATCGTGTTCGCGCATCAGCACGCCCCACTGGCGCAGCGATTGTCCGACCCGCGGAATCTGGAAGCGGTGCGGTCGGCGGTGCGCGCTGTGCTCGGTCGCGACCATGAGGTGCGCTGGGAAGCGGGTGGTGCGGCGCCGCGGCCTGCCGCGGCACCCCGGTCCGGGGGCGGGGGGAATCGGGCGCGCGGATCGGTGGGCAACCAAGCCTCGGGACGTGAATCGGGCAACGCGGCCGGACGTGGTTCGGATGCCGCTGCGCTGCCGCGCTTCTCACGCCCGAGTCAGGCCAGGAATGCGGGTGCGGACCAGCCGACCGGTGCCGGCCGGCCGCGCCCCGGTCGCTCCGACTCGCGTCCATTCGGCGGCGATGACGATATTCCACCGCCCGACTACCCCGATCTGCCGGACGATCCAGGCCCCGCGGACGCGGCGCCGTTCGATACCGCTGCGAGCGGCAACGACGCCGCGACCAGCAGGGGATGGGACAACGACGGGGTCGTTCCCGCCTCGACGCCGGAGGAGGAGCAAGAGATGCTGGCCGCCGCCGCGGATCCGGTGGCTCCCGGCGACCGGCGCGACCCGGACGAGGTCGCTCTCGAATTGCTGAAGAGTGAGCTTGGTGCCACACGGTTGGACGGTTGACAACCGCCGCTCCGACGACGTTAAGTTAACCGGAGTTCGCACACCGCCGGTAGTATGAACGGGTGGCCGTGAGCTTCGGTACGACGAGGTTCTATGGTAGGCCCAGGTGTACGGGCGACCGGGAACATACGTTCGCTGTTGCTTGCCCTGTTTTGTACAGCGTCAGGACGGTCGGTCGCAGGGCCGGTCGATGAGGTCAGCCGCAGCCACGCCGCAGCATGCGGTGTTGCCGCACAGAGCGCCCGGACGGACGGGTCCGGCCGCCGCACCTTTAAGGAAGGAACACTCCGATATGACCACAGAGGCCTACATCTACGAGGCCATCCGCACTCCGCGCGGCCGCGGCAAGAAGAACGGCTCGCTGCACTCGGTCAAGCCGATCGACTTGACTGTTGGTCTGATCCAGGAGCTGCGCGGCCGCTTCCCGAACCTCGACGAGGACCGGATCTCCGACTTGATTCTCGGCGTGGTCGCGCCGGTCGGCGACCAGGGCGCCGACATCGCCCGCACGGCGGTGACCGTGGCCGGACTGCCCGACACCGTCGGCGGCTTCCAGCTCAACCGCTTCTGTGCCTCCGGCCTCGAGGCCGTCAACTTGGCCGCGCAGAAGGTGCGCTCCGGCTTCGACGACTTGGTCCTCGCCGGCGGCGTCGAGTCCATGTCCCGCGTGCCCATGGGTTCGGATGGCGGCGCGTGGGCGCTCGACCCGGCCACCAACTACGACACATACTTCGTTCCGCAGGGTGTGTCCGCCGACCTGATCGCTACCATCGAGGGCTTCAGCCGCGACGACGTCGACGCCTATGCGGTGCGCTCGCAGGAGCTGGCCGCCAAGGCCACCACCGGCGGCTACTTCGCCAAGTCGATCGTCCCGGTCAAGGACCAGAACGGCATCATCGTGCTGGACAAGGACGAGCACATGCGTCCAGGCACCACCGCCGAGGACTTGGCCAAGCTGCAGCCGTCCTTCGCCGTGATCGGTGAGATGGGTGGCTTCGACGCGGTGGCGCTGCAGAAGTACTACTTCGTCGAGAAGATCGACCACGTGCACCACGGCGGTAACAGCTCCGGCATCGTCGACGGTGCCGCGCTCGTGCTCGTCGGTAGCAAGGAAGCGGGAGAGGCGTCGGGGCTCACCCCGCGTGCCCGCGTTGTCGCGACCGCCACCAGCGGCGCCGACTCGACCATCATGCTGACCGGTCCGACCCCGGCCGCCAAGAAGGCGCTGGCCAAGGCCGGCCTGACCCTCGATGACATCGACCTGGTCGAGATCAACGAGGCGTTCGCCTCCGTGGTGCTGAAGTTCCAGAAGGACCTGAAAGTCCCGGACGAGAAGCTGAACGTGAACGGCGGCGCGATCGCGATGGGCCACCCGCTGGGTGCGACCGGCGCGATGATCACCGGCACCATGGTCGACGAGCTGGAGCGCCGCAACGGCCGCTACGCGCTGATCACCCTGTGCATCGGCGGCGGCATGGGCGTGGCCACCATCATCGAGCGGGTCTGACCCCCAACCGGCAGCTGAGAATTCACAGCGGCGTGAGCGACGGGCCCGGAGGAGGCAGCTTGCGTAACCACGTAGGGGCCCGCGAACGCCGCAATTCGACACGCGGCGTGAGCGACGGGCCCGGAGGAGGCAGCTTGCGTAACCACGTAGGGGCCCGCGAACGCCGCAATTCAACAAGGAGAACACAGAGCTGTGAGTGAAACCAACATGATCGGTTGGGAGCAGGATTCGGACGGCATCGTCACGCTGACGATGGACGACCCGAACCAGAGCGCCAACACGATGAACGAGCTGTACAAGAAGTCGATGACCGCAACCGTCGACCGGCTGGAGGCGGAGAAGGACACCATCACCGGTGTCGTCGTGACCTCCGCGAAGAAGACCTTCTTCGCCGGCGGCGACCTGAAGAACATGATGAAGGTCGGCCCGAACGACGCGCAGGCCCTGATGGAGGAGCTCAGCGAGATCAAGGGCCCGCTGCGGCGCTTGGAGCAGCTGGGCAAGCCGGTCGTCGCCGCCATCAACGGCGCCGCGCTCGGCGGTGGCCTGGAGATCGCGCTGGCCACCCACTACCGCATCGCGGCCGATGTGCCGGGTTCGCAGATCGGTCTGCCGGAGGCCACCCTCGGCCTGCTGCCCGCCGGTGGCGGCATCATCCGTACCGTGCGCATGCTGGGTCTGCAGAACGCCCTGATGCAGGTGCTGCTGCAGGGCCAGCGCAACAAGCCGGCCAAGGCCAAGGAGATCGGCCTGGTCAACGAGCTCGTCGGTTCCATCGAAGAGCTGGTGCCCGCTGCCAAGGCATGGATCAAGGCCAACCCGGACAAGGGCGTGCAGCCCTGGGACGTCAAGGGCTTCAAGATCCCCGGCGGCACCCCGTCCTCGCCCGCGTTCGCCGCGAACCTGCCCGCCTTCCCGGCCAACCTGCGCAAACAGATCAAGGGCGCGAACATGCCCGCCCCGCGCGCCATCATGTCGGCTGCGGTCGAGGGCGCACAGGTCGACATCGACAACGCGTCGCTGATCGAGACCCGCTACTTCGTGCACCTGCTCACCGGCCCGGTCGCGAAGAACATGATCCAGGCGTTCTTCTTCGACCTGCAGACCATCAACAACGGTGGTTCGCGACCGAAGGACGTGCCGAAGAAGGAGATCAAGAAGGTCGGCGTGCTCGGCGCGGGCATGATGGGCGCGGGCATCGCCTACGTCTCCGCCAAGGCGGGATACCAGGTCGTTCTGAAGGATGTCACGATCGAGGCGGCCGAGCGCGGCAAGAACTACTCCGAGAAGATCGAGGCCAAGGCACTGTCCCGCGGCAAGACCACCGAGGAGAAGTCCAAGGCGCTGCTGGACCGGATCAAACCGACCGCGGACGCGGCCGACTTCGCCGGTGTCGACTTCGTGATCGAGGCTGTCTTCGAGAACACCGAGCTGAAACACAAGGTGTTCCAGGAGATCGAGGATGTCGTCACCCCCGACGCGCTGCTCGGCTCGAACACCTCCACCTTGCCGATCACCGGACTCGCGGCCGGCGTGAAACGCCAGGAGGACTTCATCGGCATCCACTTCTTCTCGCCGGTCGACAAGATGCCGCTGGTGGAGATCATCAAGGGTGAGAAGACCTCGGACGAGGCGCTGGCCAGGGTGTTCGACTACACGCTCGCGATCAAGAAGACCCCGATCGTGGTCAACGACAGCCGCGGCTTCTTCACCTCGCGCGTAATCGGCACCTTCGTCAATGAGGCGATCGCCATGCTCAACGAGGGCATCGAGCCCGCGACCATCGAGCAGGCCGGTCTGCAGGCGGGGTACCCCGCTGCGCCGCTGCAGCTGTCGGACGAGCTGAACATGAAGCTCATGCAGAAGATCGCCAAGGAGACCCAGGAGGCCGCCGAGTCGGGCGACACCACCATGGGCGCCAAGCGCCACCCGGCGCAGGACGTCATCGACTACATGGTGTCCGAGGGGCGTCCGGGCCGTCTGGAGAAGGCGGGCTTCTACGAGTACGACGAGAACGGCAAGCGCACCGGTCTGTGGCCGGGGCTGCGTGAGCACTTCAAGACCACGGCGGACTTCAGCGTCCCGCTGCAGGATTTGATCGACCGCATGCTGTTCGCGGAGGCAATCGAGACCCAGAAGTGCTTCGACGAGGGTGTGCTGACCTCGACCGCCGACGCCAACATCGGCTCGATCTTCGGCATCGGCTTCCCGGCCTGGACCGGCGGTGTGCACCAGTACATCGTCGGTTACCCGGGCGGGCAGGAGGCCTTCGTGGCCCGCGCCGACTACCTCGCCAAGACCTACGGCGAGCGCTTCGAGGTCCCTGCCTCGCTGCGCAAGTAGTCGTCGCGCGAACCCGACGTCAAAGCCCGCCATCGCTTTTCGCGGTGGCGGGCTTTCGCCGTTTTCCGGGTGGGTGCTCGGCGGATTTCCAGTTCCGGTCGCCGTGGCGTGCGCCCTTGCGGATACGTTAGGAGCCGTGTCGAGACGTAACCGCCGCATCCTGGTCGCCAGTTGTGCCCTCGCGTTCGTGTCAACCTCCGCCGTGACGGTGCCGGAGGCCGCCGCCGATCCGGCGGCGGCCTCGGTGCGGCTGCTCGGCGAGCAGGTAATCGAGCACGACCTGAACTTCGCGGGAACCACGGTGGGCGGCCTGTCCGGGATCGACTACCAGGAGCGCACCGGCGAGTATGTGCTGATCAGTGACGACGGGTCCGAAAAGAACCCCGCGCGGTTCTACACCGCACGCTTCGAGGTCGGCGAGCACGGGGTGGGCCCGGTGGCGTTAACCGGGACGCGTCCGCTCTTGACACCGACAGGGACCCCCTATGCCCCGAGGTCGGTCGACCCGGAGGAGATCCGGGTCGATCCGTGGACCGGCGACTACTACTGGACGCAGGAGGGCGAACGGACCGAAGCTGTCCGCGCGGACCCCTCGGTGCGGATCGCTCGGCCCGACGGCACGTTCGCGGGTGACCTGCCGATCCCGGGCGACGAACGGATGCTGCCGAATGCGGGGCCGCGGCGGAACCTGGCGCTGGAGGGCGCGACCTTCGCCGCCGGGGGCGCACTGTTCCTGACGTCGGTGGAGGGTCCGCTGCTGGAGGACGGACCGGTGGCGACCACGACCAGTGGCGCGCCCGCTCGGATCACGGTCCAGGCGCGCTTCGGACCACCGCTCGCCCAGTACGTGTATCCGATGGAACCGGTGTTCGCCGAGTCGCGTCCCGATCCCGGCCGGGGCGAAAACGGAATCGCCTCCATCCTGGCCGCCGACCCGCTGGACCCGACGAAACTCCTTGTGTTGGAACGGTCCTACGTCCCGGGCGTCGGCAACAAGATCCGCATCTACGAGGCCGATCTGGGCGCGGCGACCGATGTCCTCGACGCGCCGATCGGCGCCGCACGTCCGGCGGCCAAGCGGCTGCTCGTCGATCTTGCCGACGTCGGGCTCGCCACGATCGACAACGTCGAGGGTATGACCTGGGGTCCGCGCCTGCCCTCCGGTGAACGCACCCTGGTGCTGGTGAGCGACAACAACTTCCTCGCCAAGCAGATCACTCAGGTTATCGCACTCGCCGTCGGTTAGTCGGTGCGGCGCAGGTCTTCGGCAGCGGCCTGGTAGCCGGCTGTAGCGCGAGTGAGGTAGTCGAACAGCACCTCGCGCTGTTCGGGGCAACAGCCGGCTTCGCGTCGCGCCGGAAACCAAGCCATCTCCGGAGCCTTGACCAGCTCGAACATCCTGGTCAGGCAGCACGAACCTGTCCTGTTTCGAAACATCTCCCACGAAATCTCGCGCCGCGCTACGTTGGAGTATGCGCAGACATATCGGACACCAAGGGGTTGCCGGGCCGTCCGACGTCGGCGCGAGCTGGTCGCCGGCGACACCGATTCGATGTGAGTTCGAGGTGATCACATGAATCCACAGATGCGGTCGGGCGGGGCGGGCGGCGAATCGACTGCGGCCGAAGCGAATACACAGAGTCAGGCGCCCATCGGTATCGGCGACGAGCTCGAAGCGATGGGTCTGACCGGTGCGGTGGAGATAGGCCACGGCGGGTTCGGGGTGGTGTATCGCTGTATCCAGACCACGCTGAACCGTGTCGTCGCGGTAAAGGTGCTCTCCTCGGATATCGACCAGGAGAGCAGGGAGCGCTTTCTCCGCGAGGAGCAAGCGATGGGCAGACTGTCCGGTCATCCGAACATCGTCGACATCCTCCAGGTGGACGTCACCGCCACCGGAATGCCGCTGATCGTGATGCCGTACTTCAACCGCGGGTCGTTGGAACAGCTCATCCGCGATCAGGGGCCACTCACCTGGGCCGACTCCCTGCGGGCCGGGGTGAAGCTGTCGGGTGCGATCGAGAGCGCGCATCGAGCCGAAATCCTGCACCGGGATGTGAAACCGGCCAACGTCCTGCTCAGTGGCTACGGCGAGCCACAGCTAACCGATTTCGGCATCGCCCGCATTCCCGGCGGGTTCCGCACGTCCAGCAGTCTGATCACGGGCTCGCCCGCGTACACCGCGCCAGAGGTGCTCAAGGGCGACGAACCGACCGTCCGCTCCGACATCTACGGCCTCGGTTCCACGTTGTTCGCGCTGCTCACCGGGCATGCGGCCTTCGAAAGGCAGGCAGGGGAGAGGGTGGTCGCACAGTTTCTGCGGATCACCACCCAACCGGTGCCCGACCTGCGCGACCAGGACATTCCCCCGGACGTGGCCGCCGTCATCGAAAACGCCATGTCCCCGAATCCGCGCGACCGCCCGTCCACCGCCTACGAGTTCGGCGAAATGCTGCGGACCGTGCAACGCGACCACGACCAACTGCCCGACGAGATGGCGCTGCTGGACACCACGCCCGAACCCGAGCCGACTACCGCCGGCGAGCCCACGGCAACGTTGACCACGTCCCGTCCGGCCGTCACGGCCCGGCGCAGCTGGCCACTGACGCTGCGGCCCGCGGTATCGCAGCATTCCGGCGCCACCGGCACTTCCGCGATCGCGATGCCCCCGAAACCCGAGACCAAATTCCGTCCGCCGACACCCGCCCGCGAGCCGGTGCCGCGACCGCGCCTGCTCGACATTCTGCGTGCGGGGGGCCGTCGCAGGCTCGCGATGATGCACGCCCCCGCGGGATTCGGCAAGAGCACGGTGGCCGCGCAATGGCGCGCCGAGCTCGCCGAGCAGGACGTGGCGGTCGCCTGGATCGGCGTGGACCACGACGACGACAACGAGATCTGGTTTCTCGCCCACCTCATCGAAGCGATCCGCCAGGTCCGCCCCGACATCGGCAACGGCTTGGTCCAAGTGCTGGAGGAGCGCCCTGCCGACGCCGCCGCGTTCGTGATCTCCACGCTGATCGACGAGATCCACGCGAGTGGCAAGACGATCGTGGTGATCGTCGACGACTGGCATCGGGTCAGTGACGCGGGCGCGCACCGCGCGATGAACGCCCTGCTGGACAATGGCTGCCATCATCTGCGCTTCGTCGTGACCAGCCGGGAGCAGTCCGGGCTGCCGACGAGCCGGATGCGGGTGCACGACGAGCTGGTCGAGATCGGCTCGGCCGCGCTGCGCCTGACCGAGGACGAGACAAGGCAGATTCTGGTGGAGCGCAACGGGTTCGCGCTCACCGCCGACCAGGTGGCCGAGATCCACGCGGCCACCGACGGCTGGCCCGCGGCCATCCAGCTGGTGAGCCTGTCGCTGCGCGGCAACGCCGATCCAGCGCGGCTGATCGCCACTCTCTCCGGGGGCAACCACGGCATTCGCGAGTACCTCGCCGAGAACGTGCTCGACGCCCTGGAACCGAGGATGCTCGAGTTCCTGATGTCGATCGCGGTGACCGAGCGGGTATCCGCTTCGCTTGCCGCGGCGCTGTCCGGCGAGGCGGACGCCGAACAGCTGTTGGAGCAGGCCGAACAGCGCGAGTTGTTCTTGCGGCGCATCGAGCACGACCCGGAGTGGTTCCGGATGCAGCCACTGTTCGCCGAGCACCTGCGGACCCGGCTGGACCGCGTCTACCCGGGAAGGCTGAAGTCACTGCACCGCAAGGCTTCCCGCTGGTACGCCGAGCACCAGTTGCTGCGCAAGTCGGTCGATCACGCGCTCGCCGCGACCGATCTGAAGATGGCGCTCGACCTGCTCGAGAGCGGCGGCATGGACCTGATCGACGGATCCCGCCTCGCCACGCTGCTCGGCAGCGTGTCGAAATTGCCTATGCAACAGGTAGCTTCGCGCTCCAAACTGCTGATGGCGGTGGCACGGGCAAACGTGAACCTGCAGCAGTCCGGCGCGGCGCGCAACGCGCTCGGCAGGTTGTCGAACATCCTGGCCCGCGGTTCGTCCACCGACGCCGACGTGCATGTGCAGCGCTGCCAGGCCATGGTGCTGGCCGCGACGGACCAGATCGCCCGCGACCACACCGAGGGTGTGCTGGATCGGGTAGCCGACTGCCTGGAGCGTCCAGAGGAACTGCCCGCCTGGACGGTCTCGACCGCGGCGAACGTGTCTTCGTTCGTGCGGCTGTGCGAGTTCGACTTCGAGGGTGCACGGCAGATACAGGTATGGGCCGAGGAATACCACGCGCGCTCGAACGACCCGCTCGGCATGGTCTTCGGTCTCTGCTGCCGAGGAGATGCCGCCTATGAACAGCTCGACATCAAGACGGCCACCCAGTGCTTCCAGCAGGCGTGGGAGACCGCGCGGGCGCGCTCTGGCCCGCACTCACACTCGGCGCGCGTCGCCGCTGCCCTGTTCGGCGAAGTGAACTACCGGCGTGGCAACCTCGACACCGCGGATCGGCTGCTCGACGAGAGCCACGAGCTGGTCACCCGGGTGGGCACCGTGGACTTCCTGATCTCCACCTTTGTCGTCGGTGCCAGGGTCAAGGCGGTGCGTGGCGACCTTTACACCGCGGCGACCAGGCTGGACGAGGGCGTCCGCATCGCCGTCGACAACCGGCTGGCCCGGCTCGGCGCGCACATTCGCGCCGAACGGCTGCGGCTCGGCCTCCCGCTGGACGCCGCGGACCGGCAGTACACGGACATCACCGAGTCGACGCCGTTGTCGGCGATCCACCGGATGACCGGCGCGGCCGTGCTCGCAGCCGAGGCGGAGGAGATCGCCGCGATCAGGGCGCTGCTCGCCCAACGACGAGTCGGCTCCGATGACCGGGCGGTGCGCAGAGCTCGCGCGCTGCACGGGCATATGCTCGAAAAACACCGGCCACGCGCACAATTGGATGCCGCGTTGCTCCTCGCCGAATGTCTGGCCGCCTCCGGTTGGGTCGGTGAGGCCACCAACCTGCTGCTTCCCGTCGTGGCGACCTGCGCCGACCTCGGCTGGACCAGGCCGCTGCTGGACGCGGGGCCCGGCGTGGTCGGCATCCTGCGTGTGCTGCGCAGCGATCTGCCCGCTACGGCGACCCACGTCGGTGACACCGAACTGCCCGCCCTGTTCCTGGATGAAGTCCTGGACGGGGCGGGCGGCGGGGCCTACTGAATTACGGCTGCCACCATGGGCGCAGCGGCACGGTCCAGTCGCCGTCCTCGGGCAGCTTCACGCCGAGCACCTGGTGCAGCTGAATCACGTTGCGCTGGAAGCCGAGTCGACAACCGGCCATGTACAGGCCCCAAACCTTCGCGGTGCCCTCGCCGACCTCGTCGACGCAGGCGTCCCAGTTGGCGACCAGGTTCTTGCACCATTCGTGCAAGGTCAGCGCATAGTGCTCGCGCAGGTTCTCCTCGTGCAGCACCTCGAGCCCGATGTTCTGGATCTCGGAGATGATCCGGCCGGAGCCGATCAGTTCGCCGTCCGGGAACACGTAGCGGTCGATGAAGTCACCGGCCTTGGTGGTGCGGGTGTTGTCCGGTCGGGTGATGCAGTGGTTCAGGAACAGGCCGCCGTCGCGCAGCTTGCTCTTGATGTAGTCGAAGTAGAACGGGTAGTTGTGCACGCCGATGTGCTCGGTGAGCCCGATCGAGGACACCGCGTCGAAATTGCCCTCCGGCACGTCGCGGTAGTCGGAGTGGCGAACCTCGGCGAGGTCGGACAGGCCGTCCTCGGCGATCTTCTGCCGCGCCCAGTCCGCCTGCTCGGCCGACAGCGTCGCGCCGATGACCCGGACGCCGCGTTTGGCCGCATAGCGCACCATGCCGCCCCAGCCGCAGCCGATGTCGAGCAGCCGGTCGCCTTCCTTCAGCCGCAGCTTCTCGAAGACCAAGCGGTACTTGTTCTCCTGCGCCTCCTCCAGCGACCAGCTCTCGTCGCCGTAGACTGCGCAGGTGTAGGTCATGGACGGGCCGAGCACGTGCTCGTAGAAGGCGTTCGAGACGTCGTAGTGGTGGTGGATGGCCTCGGCGTCGCGGGTCTTGGAGTGGCGCAGGCCTTCCATGGCGATGCGGCGCCAGCGCGGCAGTGTCTCCTGCGGGGGCGGGGCTATCGGTTTGAGGCGCTCCCAGCCGAGCGAGCGCGCGATGGCCACCAGCGCCAACGCGGACGGGCGGCGGAACTTCAGCCCGTCCAACGCCCGCAGGATCTCGTACGGGTCGCCGGGATGCGTACCGCTGGCGATCATGTCGCCCGAGATGTAGGCGCGGGCCATGCCGAGATCGCCCGGGGCGGTCGCCAGATAGTTGATGCCGCGGGGCGTTTTGATGTCCAGCGCGAACTCTGAGTCCTCCGGTCCGGTCGCGCTGCCGTCGTAGGCGGTCAGCCGGATCGGGACGGTGCCCTCGATCAGGGTCTCGAAGATCTCGGCAATGCTGAGCTTGGCTCCGAGGTCCGCGAAGACGTCGGACCGGTCCTTGAATGTCGTCATTTGCGTTGCACCGCCTTCGAATACAAGTCCAGCAATCGTTGGTCTGGGTCGTAGCGTTTCTTCAGTTCGGTGTAGGTGTTTCCGCCGTAAAGCGCCGCGAACTCATCCTCGTCGTAGAAGGAATCCGAGTACAGCGACTTATGCCCGTCGAAGTCGGTCACGGCGCGCTCGATCGCGCGGTTGGCTGCTCCTTCTCGCTGTCCGAAGACGGTGGGGACGGTCGACCAGAACCCGATGTTCACGTAGGTCCGGTTCGGCTCCAAGGGATACAGCGGCCACGTCCGCGAAGCGGCCGCATCGAGCACAGCGCGGTCGTCCGCTGGTTTTCCGGTGTCGCGCAACCGCAGCGGGCACAGCCAGATCGGCTCGATCGGAATCTCGCGAAGGAACCATTCGACGAAATCGGCGGTGCGCTCCACCGGCACCTCGATGTCCTGCACCACACGCTCACGCGGCGGATTGCCCTTCCTGGCCTCCAGCCTGTCGCCGATGTTGTACTTGCGGTCCAGCGCCACGAGCTTCCAGTAGAAGCTGCTGCGCCGGTAGCGCTTCGGCCAGAACCGGCGGACCTTCGGGTTCTGCGTGCCGAAGGCGCGCGAACACCAGAACCAGTCGGTATCCCAGCGCCACAGGTAATCGTGGATCGTCAGCCGGTCCCGTTCGATGCCTGCGGAGCGGCCGGACGACGCAGCGGCGTCGTGCCGTATCGATTGGTAGAAGATCTCCATTCCGGTGTAATCGCTGACCGGGCCGGGCTCGTCGGTCCTGCGACCGAGCGTCAGGTAGCTCTCGTCGGCGGTGAACACGACGCCGTCCAGGTAATCGACCTGTTCGCCGTCGTAGGACCGGTCCGTGACGATCGTCGCGAGGGTCGCCTCCAGCTCGCGCAGATCGTGAAACCGCACGTGCCGCAGGGCGACGTACGGCCGTACCTGCTCCAGTTCGATCTTCAGCCGGACGGCGTAGCCCAGCGTGCCGTAGGAGTTCGGGAAACCGCGGAACAGATCGGCGTGTTCGTTGTCCGGCGTGGCGGTGAGGATTTCGCCCGCCCCGGTCAGCACGTCCATTTCCAGCACCGACTCGTGCGGCAGGCCGCTGCGGAACGAGGTGGACTCGATACCTAGTCCGGTGACCGCGCCGCCCAGCGTGATCGTCTTGAGCTGCGGAACGACCAGCGGCGCCAGGCCGTACGGGAGCGTGGCCGCCACCAGTTCCTCGTAGGTGGTCATGCCCGCCACGTCGGCGGTCTTCGTGATCGGGTCCACCGCGATGACCTTGGTCAGGCCCGACACATCAAGTCCGGGTGCGGTGTTCTTTGCTCTGGCCCGAAAAAGGTTCGAAGTCTTTTTCGCCAGCCGGACGTTGGCGTGCTCGGGTATGGCGCGGTAGCTCGCCAAGAGGCGGTCCACGCCCGCTCGATGCGCGGCAAATCCTGATTCGCGTGCGGCCGGTGCGTGTCCGGCCTTCCCCAACAGACTCACTGCCACCCCTCGACGCTAGTACGGACCATATGGCGGAGCTACCACGAGGGCATGGTCACGGGAGAAATGTCACGCATATGTTGCGAAATGGAATACCGAATTGATAGGGCAGGATGGAGACCGGTCGAGACACCGCATCCGGACAAGGAGCTCATTGTGGGACAGGTCAGCGCCAGTAGTTCGATCGTCGTTGCGGCGGATCCGCAGCGCGTACTCGAGGCCATCGCCGACTACGATACGGTGCGTCCGCGCATTCTCTCCGCGCACTACCGCGACTACAAGGTGGTCGAGGGCGGCAAGGGTGCCGGCACCGTCGCAGAGTGGACGTTGCAGGCCACCGAGAAGCGTTCGCGCAACGTGCACGCGGTGGTTTCGGTATCGGATTCCATTATCACCGAGCGTGATTCGAACTCGACGCTGGTGAACACCTGGACCGTCACCCCGGACGGCCCCGGCGCGCAGGTCACGTTGCGCACCACCTGGAAGGGCGCGGGCGGCGTCGCGGGCATCTTCGAGGGGATCTTCGCGCCGCTGGGCCTGAAGAAGATCCAGGCCGAAGTGCTTGCGAACCTGCAACGCGAACTGGCCTGATCCGCCGAGTACGCCAACAGCCCGGCGCCGATGGCGCCGGGCTGTCCTGCGCCCCGCCAGGGGTCTCCTCGTTCACCGTGAGCCGATCGGCCAGCAGACTTCGGTCCGGTAGGTAGTCGGATCGTCGGAATGGTCCGGGCCGTTCAGATAGAGCTCCCTGATCGGCTCCGGCAGCGCGATGTCGTGTTCGGCAACATGACTGCCCAGCGCGCCGTAGGTGCGATCGAAATCGACGAACGGCCCGTCGTGCACGGCGACGGCGAAACGACGAGCCGGCAAGTCGACTACCGAAAGTCCTTGTAGTAGGGCAATATCAGTGTCGGCAATCGGGATGAATGCGACGACCTCGCCTTCGTCTTCTTCGAAGAACTCCGTGGAATACGTCGCACCCGCGACTCCGGCGGGCGCGATATCCGCCGCGGCCAGCCCCTGATACAGCATCGGGAACGTCGAGGCGCACCAGTCGCCGATCCGTGCCTGTGGTATCACCGCGCCGACGGCGGCGGCGCGGAACGCCGGGATCGTGCGGTACGTCACGGCGATCGGTGGTGACGGCGTCAGCAGCGCACGCAACGACGCCACCACCACGCGGGTGCGGGTCAGTTCCGCCTCCATCCGCGCCAGATGCGCACGCAGGGCTTCGTCACGGACGCCCTCGTCCGGGGCGGCGAGTACGGCCCGGATCTCCGGAAGCGGCATGTCCAATCCCCGCAGCCGCCGGATCAGCTGCGCCTGCGCCACCTGCGCTGTCGAGTACCGCCGGTAGCCCGAACTCGCGTCGACGTCGATCGGCGTGAGCAAGTCGATCTCGTGGTAGTACCGCAACGTCTTCACTGTGAGCTGACTCAGCCTGGAGAACTCCCCGATCGGGACGGTCGCTGTCATAAATCCCCAGCCAACACCCTCCCGTACCGGGAGGGTCGAGAACGGCGGTGCTAGGCGAGGACGAAGGTCAGCAAGCGGGTGGTCTGGAACACGCCGCGCCACCACGAGTACCCGAACCAGACGCCGGGTGTGATCTCGCGGATCTCGTCGTAGACCGGCGGCGTCGGCGAGGGGGCGTAGTCGAGCGCCCAGGTCGGCTGGCCGTCGGTCAGGGCGGGCGCGCTGTAGACGTCGGCCCGCCAGGCCTCGATGCCCGCGCCCGTGACACGGTTTGTCAGGTAACCACCGTCGGGGCCGGTGTAGAAGATCTTGCCGAGCCACAGCCCGGGCGCGATGTCCTCCATGACCGGCGGGCTGGTCACCCAGCCGTCCTTCACGCCCACCGGGACCGCGCCGAGAGGCGCATCGCGGAAGATGAGCTGCTGCTGGTCGGCCGAGCACCGGAAGCGCAGCGAATCAACGGTCATAGCCTTGTCGTCCGGGTAGAGCACGCAGCCGTCGCCGTAGTCCACGACGGCTTGGGTGATATCCGGGTCGGCGGAGGCCGTGGGGCCGCTGACCCCGAGGAAGGTGGTGGGCGCGCCCAGCGCGAGCACCAGGGTGCTCAGCAGACGTGCTCGGTAGGTGCTCATCGCTTTGTCTCCACAATTGCCGAACTGGTCTCCCGACCCTCCTTCCGATCGTAGAGATGATCATGGTCGGGCATAACCCCAACTACCCAACCTGTTATCAGGCGTTGCACCGAAGAAACCAGGACCAAGCAGGCTTTCGACCGGCGGGCCGGCACGGCCGATGCCGCGCCGGATACCCGGTACGGCAGGACTAGGCTGGCCGATAACCCTTCCGCAGAGAGGAACATCCCGTGCAGCCCGGTGGTCAGTTCGATATGCAGCAGTTACTCGCCCAGGCGCAGCAGATGCAGCAGGCGGTGATGGAAGCGCAGGCCGATATCGCGGCGACCGAGGTGCAGGGCGCATCGGGCGGTGGCCTGGTGCAGGTCACCATCAAGGCGACCGGTGAGGTGGTGTCGCTGACCATCGACCCGAAGGCGGTCGACCCCGACGATGTGGAGACCTTGCAGGATCTGGTGATCGGCGCGATCAACGACGCGATGGCCAACGCGCAGGAGCTCGCCTCCGAACGGCTCGGGCCGCTCTCGGGCGGCCTCGGCGGCGGTTCGCTGCCCGGTTTCTGAGCGAGGACGCGGCAGTTGTACGAGGGTCCGGTGCAGGATCTGATCGACGAGTTGGGCAAACTGCCCGGCGTCGGTCCGAAGAGCGCGCAGCGCATCGCCTTTCATCTCCTTCACGTGGAGCCGCCGGAGATCGATCGGTTGCAGGCCGCACTGCAGAAGGTGCGCGACGGCGTGCAGTTCTGCGTGGTGTGCGGCACGGTCTCCGATGGCGAGTTGTGCCGTATCTGCGCCGACCCGCGCCGTGACCGCACCATGATCTGCGTGGTCGAGGAGCCCAAGGACGTGCAGGCGATCGAGCGCACCCGAGAGTTTCGTGGTCGCTACCATGTGCTCGGCGGCGCGCTCGATCCGCTCAGCGGCGTAGGACCCGACCAGCTGCGGATCCGGGAGCTGTTGGCGCGCATCGGAAATCAAGAGGACGGCGTCGACGTCACCGAAGTGATCATCGCGACCGACCCGAACACCGAGGGTGAGGCCACCGCCACCTATCTGGTCCGGATGATGCGCGACTTCCCCGGCCTGAGCGTGACAAGGCTGGCCTCCGGCCTGCCGATGGGCGGTGATCTGGAGTTCGCCGACGAGCTGACACTCGGCCGTGCGCTGTCCGGGCGTCGCGCGCTGTAACCCGCCGTAACCCGGGGCGCGAGCCCGCCGCCACGCCGTCGCCGGCCGCCTCGCCGTCCAGAACAATGAGCGACAGCGGTCTTCGCACCGTTGCTCGGTTTTCCGTAAACCCTGCGGAGGGTGTGTAGTGCCGAGCAACCGTGCGAGGAGGGGCTACAGCTCGAGGTGGGACCAGGGGAGGGTTTGCATGCGGGTGCGGTCGTCGTTGGCCCAGCCCCAGATGAGGCTGGCTACGGTGGCCGGGTCGGGGACGGTGGTGCCGAAATGCTTGTCGGGGGACCCGTCGCGGTATTCGAGGGTGTACGCGCCCGACTTCTCCCGGTAGGTCTGGATGTAGAACTGCTCGCCGCGTTCGACGACCAGGTACGGGTTCGGCGGGTCGAGTTCGGAAACCCACCGGTCGACGAGCGCTTCGGTGAGATAGGGAAACTCGCCCGCGCCCCCGTGGGTGACGGTGGCAGGCACGTGACCCGCGGGATCCATCAGCCAGGTCAGCTGCGGGTCGTAGACGGCATAGCCACGTGGCGTCGCGAGTTCGAACAGGAGGCGGCGGACGAAGCCGATGGCGTCGTATGGGCATGGCACGTGCAGCACTGCTCCAGTCGGGGCGCCGCCCACCGGAACAGTGCTGAGGAAACTGTCCTCATCCGGTAATTCCGCGTTGCGTCTGTTCAGTTCGGCCGCGATCTGGGCGACCACTCCCGACTCGGGAACCCCCTGCTGGGTGCTCAGGTAGGCATCGACCTCGGCGATCGACGACGCGACACCGGACGGCAGCAACACGTGGTCATAACTCACCCGGCACAGGGTACGGAACTGTTCAGCTGGGCCGGCTGGCCACGTCGGCACTGATGCACCGGCAGCCGCCCGCAAGGTCCCCGCAATCGATGACGAAGGCGTGCCGCGAATGGTTCAGATCGATGCACTCCTCCTCGGTGCATTCGGCGATCCGGTTGACGTGCACGATCAGAGTGCCGTGGCAGTGGTCGATCGTGGATTCACAGGACAAGCAACGTGACGTTCGCATATCACCTCCCGGATGAGATCGGTTCGTTATCCGGTCATACCACCCTCCCTGTGCGGGTGGTGTGACCTGCGACCGCGTGTCATGGCAAATATTTAGCGATCGATGTCTGCGGGACCTTTCTGACTACGTGCGAAAATGGCGGCACAGTACACCGACGCAGGTGCGCCTGGCATTCTCGATTCATGCGGGGCCTGTACCACCTGGTCGGCGACCTAGAGGCACGTCTGGCAGCGGAAGTGAGGTCGGCGCGGTGGCAATGCGCGAGGACGCGCTGCGGGAGAAAGAAACCGGTCCGAGTGTGCGCGAGCAAGTGGTCCAGCAATTTGCGCGCTACCGCAACGAGGGTGACGACACCGCCGCCTACGACGAATGCGGTCTCCCCACCGACGGCTACTACGACGAACTGGTCGATCCCGGTGGCAAGGTGCGGACCATGTGGTCGGAGCTGTCCGCCGATTTCGTCGAACTGGGCATCAACGGCCTCGGCAGGCTGGACAACAGAGTGCGCAGGCTGATCGAGGACGACGGCATCACCTACACAGAGGTCGGGGCGGTCGAGAACTCCACTCCGACGCCGTGGCGGCTCGATCCGATCCCGCTGCTGGTCTCCGCGGACGATTGGGCTCGGCTGGAAGCCGGGCTGGTGCAGCGTTCCCAGGTGCTCGACGAGGTGCTCACCGATATCTACGGCCCGCGCAGGACACTCGTCTCGGGGCTGCTTCCGTCGGAGATGGTATTCGGCAACACCGGTTACGTGCGGGCCGCGCACGGCATCACCGTGCCAGGACGGCATCAGCTGTTCCTGCACGCCTGCGATATAAGCCGTTGGAGCGACGGGCAGTTCCGTGCGATCGCCGACTGGGCGCAGGCGCCGTCCGGCGCCGGTTACGCGCTGGCCGATCGCCGCGTCGTGTCGACGGCGGTCCCGGAGGCGTTCGAGCATTCCAATCCACGACCCCTGACACCCTTCGCCAGGGCCATGCGATCGATGCTGATCGAGTCGGCACAGACCGACGACGACCCCGTGGTAGTGGTGCTCAGCCCCGGTGTGCATTCCCAGACCGCTTTCGATCAGGCCTATCTCGCGTCGATGTTGGGCTTTCCGCTGGTGGAGAGCGTGGATCTGGTGGTGCGGGACGGCGCGCTGTGGATGCGATCGCTCGGTACGCTCGAGCGGGTCGACGTGGTATTGCGGCGGGTGGACGCCGAGTTCTCCGATCCGCTCGACCTGCGTTCGGATTCGCTGCTCGGCGTGGCGGGACTCGTCGAGGTGCTGCGTCGCGGGGCGGCGACCGTAGTGAACACGCTCGGCAGCGGACTGCTGGAGAATCCGGCGCTGGCCGGCTTCCTGCCCAGGCTGTCGCGCGCGCTGCTCGGCGAGGATCTTTTGCTCGAGAGCGCGCCGTCGTACTGGGGCGGCGTCGACAGCGAGCGCACCCATCTGATCGCGAACATGGACAAGCTGATCATCCGCTCGGCGGTCGACGACACTACGCTCTTCGGACCGGGGCTGAGCCGGGATCAGCGCGACGAGCTGAAGGCC
Organism: Nocardia sp. 2TAF39; assembly: GCF_052114905.1. Lineage (NCBI taxonomy): Bacteria > Bacillati > Actinomycetota > Actinomycetes > Mycobacteriales > Nocardiaceae > Nocardia > Nocardia sp. 2TAF39. The sequence continues at coordinate 27,019 of NZ_JBFRFQ010000037.1, read as the reverse complement.
AGGATCGATGAGCGCGGGTGGCAGTGGGTCGGCCAGGAACCGGCGCAGTTCTCCGTCGCTCCCGCGGTGCAGGGCCACGGTGGACTCGCCGCCGCGCCGGTCGCCATGCGGCTGTTCTCGCTGGCCCGCCGTGCTGGCTACACGGCGATGTCCGGCGGTCTCGGCCAGTTGCGCCGGCGCGCGATTCCCGACCGTGCGGTGCTCGAGATCGCCGCCAAGGACATCTGGGTTCGGGCCGCGCCGACGCCCGCCGCCGCGATCGGCACCGAGCCACCGCATGAGGAACGCGAACGTCGCGGCGCCGCGGTCGTGGAGGCGGTGCGCTCCCCTCGTGTCCTCAACGACCTGTTCTGGATGGGCCGCTACAGCGAACGCGCCGAGGCAGCCGCCCGCCTCCTGATCGCTACACACGACTGCTATCAGGACTTCCATTACCGCCCCTGGCTGGAGGGCGCGGACGCGCTGCCGATTCTCCTGGCCGCGGTGGCCCACACCACCGCTACCGTCGCGCCGACGAAGGTCATGTTCGGTCCAGAGTCGAAAATACTTGCGGCGCAGCAGAATTCAGCGCGGCACGACACCGGGGCTGTCGTGGGCGGCACGGCCTCGGATGCTGCGGCAGTCGACCAGTCGCAGTCGTCGGAACGAGCAGGTTCCGGCGCTGCTGAGACGTCGTCGTCGCAGGGGCGGGCGCAGTCCACCGCGGAAGGTCATGCCGCCGATGCCGGTTCGGTTGCGAAGCCGACAGAGTCTCGGCCGGAGGATGCGCGCAAGCGAGAACCGGGTATCCCTACATCGAATGCCGATGAAGGGTCGAATGTGGCTGCTGCGCAGTCTGATCCCGCCTCGAAACCGTCGAAAGCCTCCGAAGCCGAGCCGGTCGTGGCCAGGGCTGAACCCGCGGCCGGTGCCTGGGCAGAACAAGGGCCCGCAGACTCTTCGGCGGTGGCCGATCGGGCCCCGATCGCGGAAGGGACGCGGGAGGGACATGACTACCTGGTGGCGCTGACGATCGATCGGGAATTGCCCGGATCGCTGGCTTTCGCGATCGATCGGTACGGAAGCGCGGCGCGCGCCGTGCGTGACCAGCTGTCGGCGGACACCTGGATGATCCTCGGCGCCGTCGACAGGGCACTGGCCGAGTACCGCGCAGCGGCAGGCGACCAGGAGGCCGAGCTGTCGGAGCTGCATTCGTTGACCCTCGCCGCGCTGCTCGCGCTGTCCGGAATCGGCGCGGAATCGCTGGTGCGCGATACCGGGTGGTATGTCATGGATATCGGCAAGCGGATCGAACGCGGGCTGGCACTGACCTCGGTGCTGTCGGCCGCGCTCAGCCGGAAGTATCCGGAGGAGATCGAGCGGGCGGTCACCGAATGGGTGCTGCGCGCCACCGAGTCGTCGGTGAGTTATCGTCGGCGGCATCGGGATTCGGTGCGTATCTCGGCGGTCGCCGGACTGCTGCTCTTCGACACCGGCAACCCGCGGTCGCTGGCCTACCAGCTGGACCGGCTCGACGCCGACTTCCACGCGCTGCCCGGCACATCGGCATCGTCGCGCCCGCAGCGATTGCTCGCGGACGCGCAACGCATGCTGCGCCGCCTCGATCCCGACGACCTCGAGGTCACCGACGAGGACGGCAGGCGAACCGAACTGGCCGAGCTTCTGGAGGGGGTGCACTTTCGGTTGCGCAAGGTGGCCGAATCATTCGAGACCACGAAACTGTCTCTGCCGGTGGGCATCCAGCCGCTGTGGGGTAGCACGCGGGTTGTCGGATGATCGGCCGCGACGGTTCTACCCGGCGCTACCTGGTGAAGCACCGTACCGGGTACTCGTATTCCGACGAGGTCACCAGCTCTTACGGGCGTACGTATCTGACGCCGCGTGATTTCCCCGGCCAGCGGCTGCTCACGCACGACATCCACATCGACCCGGCGCCGTCGGATCGGTCGATCGGCGCAGACGTGTACGGCAACACCACCTCCTATTTCCACGTGACCGCGGAACATCGCAACCTCGTCATCATCGGCGAGTCCCTCGTCGAGGTGGACGCGCCTGATCGCGACCCGACCGGACCTGCCGTCGAGCCGTGGGAGAAGACCCGCCCGACCAGCGCGAACGGACCACTCGCCGTGGAATTCACCCTCGACCTGCACCCGCCGGAAATCACGCAGGAGATCGTCGCGTACGCGGCCGAATCCCTCACTCCCGGCAGGCCGCTGCTGGCGGCGGTGGCCGAGCTGAACACCCGCATCTTTACCGATTTCACGTACCGGTCCGGATCCACCACGGTGTCCACCAGGGTGGCCGACGTGCTCACGGCCCGCTCGGGCGTCTGCCAGGATTTCGCGCGCATCGGCGTCGCCTGCCTGCGGTCGCATGGTCTCGCCGCCAGGTACGTCTCCGGCTATCTGGCCACCGACCCGCCGCCGGGCAAGGAACGCATGATCGGCGCCGACGCCACGCACGCCTGGTCGTCCGTGTGGGTGCCCGGCGACGACGCACACGACCGTGCGGGCCGATGGATCGACTTCGACCCCACCAACGACCAGTTCGGCGACGAGCGGTACATCACCGTCGCATGGGGTCGTGATTACGCCGATGTGCCTCCGCTGCGCGGTGTCATCTATACCCACGCGAAAGACAGCACGATTACCGTTTCGGTCGATGTCTCTCCGGTGGCGGTGTAGCCGACACAGGGACCTGATTCGGCCTTACCGGTCCGGACCGCCGAGGCTCAGGCGCGCAGACGTTCGCGGCGCAGCTGGTCGACCTCGGGAAGCTCCAGTGGCGCCAGCTCGGTGACATCGAGCGCGCGCATCAGCAGCAGGTCGGCCAGTTCGGGGTTGCGGGCCAGCGCGGGGCCGTGCATGTAGGTGCCGATCACCGATCCCTGCACGACGCCCTCCAGTCCATCGCCGACGCCGTTGCCGACACCACGGGTGACCCGGGCCAGGGCGGTCGCCTCGCCACCGAGTTTGGTTCCGCCACGGTGGTTTTCGAAGCCGGTGAGCGGAGCGGTGAGCCCGGGCAGCAATGATGTTGTGGTCACCTCGCCGATGGCACGCTTGTGCTGCGGCGAAGTGGTGACGTCGATCAGCCCGACGCCGTCCACCCGCTCGCCCCCTGAAGTCTCGTACCACTGGCCGAGCACCTGGATCGCCGCGCAGATCGCCAGCACCGGAGCACCTTTCGCGGCTGCCTGCTGTAAGCCGGGGTAGCGGCGCAGGTGCCGGGTGGCCAGACGCTGCGCGGAATCCTCCGCGCCGCCGAGGGTGTAGATGTCCAGCGACTCCGGAACCGGTTCGGGCAGCGTGATTTCGACGATCTCGGCGTCGTAGCCGCGCAGGCGCAGGCGCTGGCGCAGGACGAGCGCGTTGCCGCCGTCGCCGTAGGTGCCCATCACGTCCGGCAGCACCAGACCGATGCGAATTGTCGACTGGCTCATGCTGTCCGCTCCTCGAGGCCACGGTTGAGATCACGGAACGCGGTGTAGTTCGCCAGCACCTCGACATGTCCCGCGGGGCAGGAGGCGATGGCATGCAATGGATCCGGCACCGTGGTGTGCTCGACGCCCGCGTAGGTGAGTCGGACCGCGAGGTCGGTGGCCCGCTCGCCGGCGGCCACCACTCGAACGCCTTCGAAATGCTCGAACCGCACGTCCCACAGCCAGGACAGATCCTCCCCGTCGGGTACCTGGCCGTTCACCGCGATCACAAGGCCCGCCGAGGTCGGCTCGATCATCGACAGCGCCTCCTGCCAGCCCGCCGGGTTCTTCGCCAGCAGCAGACGGGCGTCGTGCTCGCCGACCTGTACTGTCCGGTAGCGGCCCGCGATCTCGCGCACCGTCCCCGCGGCCGCCACCGCCTGCCCTGCGTCGGCGCCGAGCGCAACCGCCGCGGCCACCGCCTGCGCCGCGTTGCCGCGGTTGGCCCGGCCGGGCAGGGCGAGGTGCAACGGGAACCGCACGCCCGCCGGACCGACCAGATCGTGCTCGTCGAGCCACCAATCCGGTTCCGGCCGTTCGAAATCCGTTCCGGTGCTGCGCCAGTGTGCGCCCTCCCAGATGATCGGCTCACCGCTGCGGGGACAGCTGGTCGCGTCCATCGCCCATCCGCTGCCCGCGGCGACCCACACCACATTGGGATGGTCGTAGGCGATAGAGGTGACCAGAACGTCGTCGCAGTTCGCGATCACCACGGTGGCGGGGTGCTTCGCCAGACCCGCGCGCAGCCTGCGCTCGATCATGTTGATCTCGCCGACCCGATCGAGCTGGTCGCGGCTGAGATTCAGCAGCACCACCGCCGACGGGTTCAGCGAGTCGGTGACGTGCGGCAGGTGCAGTTCGTCCACCTCGATCGCGGCCAGCGGCGCGCGCCGATGCGCGTTCAGTGCGGCAACGATGCCCGCGTCCATGTTGGCGCCGTCGGCCTGGGTCGCGACCTCGCCGAGCGTGCTGAGCGCGGCGGTGGTCATCCTGGTGGTGGTGGACTTGCCGTTCGTGCCGGTCACCAGCACCGTGCGCCGCTGACGTCCGAGCTGGTCCATGACCGTCGGGTCGATCTTCAACGCGATCAGGCCGCCGATCATCGAACCCTTGCCGCGCCCCGCCTTCTGCGACGCCCACGACGCCGCGGCCGCCGCCGTCAGCGCGAGCCTGCCGCGCACCGATATGTCTGCCACGTCGCGAGTCTATGTTCGCCCGCGATCCGGGTGCGCCGCGGTCCGGTAGTCCGGCCCACGACGGCTCAGTCGCGGTAGAGCTCGGCCTGGTAATTCTCTGGCGCGTCGTAGCGCTCCAACTCGTCGACCGTCTCTGCGATGTTCGTCTGCACCTCTTCGACCAGGCAGGCATGGTTGGGGAGGGTGTCTTGCGGCCAGCGCCGCGGCTCCCCCAGGTGACTGCGGAGGAACGCCTCGGCGCAGTGGAAGAAGATCTGCTCGTCGTCCACCTCGACGGCGAGAATCGGGCGATGGCCGCGCACCACCAGGTCGTCGAAGTACGGAATCAGATCGGTATGTCGAACATGTTCGGTTGTCCCGCCGCGTACCGGTCGGCGTCGATCATGCGCAGCGCTTCCAGTTCGGGCGCGCGGTAGAGCGTGAACATCCGGCAGCGTTCCGCGTTCGAGCCTGCCACGTCCAGCAGCGCGTTCACCGCGGCGCGTGCGGATTCGTTGGCGCCCTCCATGGTGGCCAGATCGACGTTCGTGCGCACGTAATCGCCTGCCAGGAACAGGTTTTCCAGCGCGCCGTGCGGTTGCGGCCGGTACTCCCACGAGCCGGCCGTGTTGATCAGCAGGGGGTCGGCGTTGGCGTTGCGCCGCTGCCCCTCCTGCCAGGTGATGCCCGGGTCGAGGAACCAGGAGTGCAGGTCGGTGTCGCGGAGCACCTCGCCGCGGTCGTCGAGATGGGCCTTCATCTGGGCCCAGGCCTCGCGGGCGACCTCCTCGTGCGTGCACTCCTTGGCAGACTTGCCGAACAGCATGCCGGGGGAGTTCCAGTCGGAGATGTCCACGGACAGGCAGTCCTGCACGGTGCCGTCGCCGAACTCGGTGAGTTTCCGGCTCCACATCTGGTTCTGGGCGATCGAGGTGAGCGACCACGGCGCGTCGATGTAGGCGGTATGGCCGCGGGAGATGTCGGCCGGTCGGCGCAGATAGAACTGGATGCCGTTCATCCAGTCGGTGAAAAGGCCGTCCATCGCGGCCAATTCCGGCCATACGGCCAGCACCTGCGGTGACCACAGCGTGCGAGCCTGCTCGGCGGACAGCGCGACGACGAAGTAGTCGGCGTCGACGGTGCGCTGGACGCCTGTCTCGTCCACGATGCGTGCTTCGGTGATCCTGCGGTCACGCACCTCGAGCCCGCGGACCTCGGCGCCGAGCACGAATTGCCCGCCGAGATCGCGGATCCGCGCGACCCACGGATCGATCCAGACCGCGTTGGTCGGGCCGTTCAGCACCCGGTCCAGCGCGCCGTCGTTGCCGATCTCGAACGGATTGCCGAGGAACTGCTCACCCATGGTGCCGATGGTGCGGACGCTCGCCACGTCCTCCTTCGCGGCGACCATGATGCTGGTGAGAGTGCGCGAGAGCAATGCGCGGAACTCGTGCGAGCGCGCGTGGCCGCCGACGAAGTCGCGCCAGGACGTGTGCTCCCACTGGCCGTGGCGGCGGGCATCACAGCTGGTGTTGAAGACCAGCAGCCGGTCGGCGAAGTAGAGTCCCTCGTTGGCCGGCATTTTCAGCGCAGTAGCCAATGCCGCGCCGAGCGTTTCGCGGAAGCTTTCCGGGGTGAACCCGGCGCGGGCGTGTGAACCGAGCGGGAGGCGGAAGTCGTCGCCGTCGCGCCGGGCGAACCGCGCCTCGGGCACCGGGACAAGGTTGTTCCATACCCCGTTCGGGTTGCCCTGGAACGGGATTCGGCGCATGGTGTCCGGCACGTGCTGATAGAAGCCGGGGAAGAAGCGGAAGCCGTGCTCGCCGGGCAGGTCCGGTCGTCCTCCCGACCCGGTGCCAGGCACCGGAACGCTGCGCGCTTTGCCGCCCCACGCGCGTCTGTCGTAGATCGTGACCTGGAATCCGCGCTCGACCAGCTCATGGGCCGCGGTCAGGCCCGCGACACCGCCACCGAGTACCGCGACCCGCTTGCCGCTCGGACTCGCCGCGGCAGGCGTCGGTCTCAGCCCACTCGCCGTCAGCGCCCCCGTTGCTGCTACCCCCGCCGCAACCGTGCCGCGAAGCAGTGTCCTCCGCGACACGGTCCACCGATTTTCTGCCATGCGCTGATCTGCTGCCTAGCCTTTGGGACCAATTTCCACGCCGGGCACTACTGTAAGGCGGCAGGCCCTCCGGTCCACACCGACCCCGCAAACCGATAGGTGGACCTGCGGAATCGGTGTCGTGGATCACAGCATCGGGATTCCGAGGTCGCCTGCGCGGTACGAGTGAGCCTGCTCAGCCCGCTGTCGGTCGGCCCGGAGCGACGAGGACTGCCGTCGGCGACGGGGCGACCACCGCGGCGTGCTCCTCGGCCGTGCGCGGCTTGTTCGCGGTGGCGGCGAAGGCGCCCGCGATGACGACGCCGCCGCCGACCAGCGACAGCAGGGTGGGGGCCTCGCCGAGGAAGACCCAGGCGGCGGCGATCCCGACGACCGGAACGAGCAGGGAGAAGGGCGCGACCATCCCGGCCGGATAGCGGCCCATCAGGTAGGTCCACAGCCCGGTGCCGACGACCGTGGACAGCACAACGATATAGCTCAACGCAACAAGTGCCGGCAGGCCCGCGATCGAGAACGAGTCGGCCAGTGCGCGCAGGCCGGTGGTCGGCCCTTCGGCGAACGCGGAAAGGGCGAACATGGGCAATGGCGGAACGACGGTGGTCCACAGCATCAGGTGCAGCGGGTTGACGCCGGGAGATTCGGTGCCCGCCAGGCGCGCGCCGATATTGCCGAATGCCCAGCCGAGCCCGCCCGCCAGGGTCAGCAGCACCGGCAGCAGGGTGGCGTGTTCCAGCCGGTCCCAGCCGATCACCGCCATGCCGGCGACGGCGACGGCGATGCCCGCGGTCTGCACCGGTCGGATCCGCTCACGCAGGAACAGCGCGCCGAGCAGCACGGTGAACGGCGCGGAGGATTGCAGCACCAGCGAGGCGAGCCCGGTCGGCATCCCCACCCGCATCGCGGTGAACAGGAACGCGAATTGCAGGATGCCGAAACCGCTGCCGTACAACAGTATCCAGCGTACCCGGACGCGTGGGCGCGGGATGAACAGCAGCGCGGGGGCCGCGAGCACGGCGAAGCGCAGTGCGGCGAAGAAGAACGGCGGGAAGTGGTCGAGCCCGACTCGGATGGCGAGGAAATTGAGCCCCCAGAGCAGGACGACGGTGAGGCCGAGCAGGCGGTCGCGATTGGTCACATCGTTCATGGTGGGTCCGATGAATAATCAGAACAATCGAATAAATATGGACTATCGATGTAGCATCGCTTAATGGTGTCGCCGGCCGAACTGGCAGCGCCCGGGCCGCCGATGGCACTGGAGCGGCTGCGTGTGCTGCGCGAGTTCGCCGATCGCGGAACCGTCGCCGCCGTCGCAGCCGCGCTTTCGATGACCCCGTCGGCGGTGTCGCAGCAGCTCAAGGTATTGGCGAAGGAGGCGGGCGTCGCCCTGCTCGAACCGGACGGCAGGCGGGTCCGGCTCACCGACGCGGGCCGCGCGCTGGTGATGCGCGCCGACGAGGTGCTCGCGGCGATGGATCGCGCGGTTGCCGAAATGGCGCACTATCGCGGCTCGCCGCGTGGCCGGGTGCGCGTCGCGGTGTTCCCCTCGGGCGGCGCGCTGCTGCTTCCGTACGTGTTGCCCGGCATGGCGGACAGCGGTGTCGACGTAGTCGCACGGGACGAGGATGTCCCTCCGTCCGATGTGACGCGGCTGCTCGCAGACTACGACGTGGTGCTGACCCATCGCGACGAACGCGCGGCGCCGATCGCCGACCCGCGCGTCGCGACCCGGGTGCTCATGCGCGAACCGATCGATGTCGTCGCGGCGCCGACGCATCGGCTCGCGGGCCGCACCGCCGTCACGCCGGAGGAACTGGCCGACGAGACGTGGCTGAGCGTACGCGGCGGTTTCCCGGTCGACGACGTGCTCCGCTCGATCGCCACCATCACCGGAGTCCAACCGCGAATTGCGCAGCGTCTCAACGATTTCAGCGTCATCGAAGCCCTGGTGGCCACGGGCTACGGTGTCGCGCTGATGCCGCGCTATGCGGTGGGGAATCCGGAGCTGTCGGTGCTGCGCCTGTCGGGTGTCCGCGCCGCCCGCAGGTACGAACTGGCGACCAGGCCGCGAGCCGACAGCCGTCCGGCCATCGGCGCGTTGCTCGCGGCCTTCGAGTCGGCGGCCGCGATCGTGACGGCGGATGCTTGATGGACCCAGCCGGACCAAGTCTGCCCGCAGCCTGCGCCGGGCCCAGCGAACGCTGCGGCAGCCGCCTATCAGTCGCACCCGGATGTCCGCCAGTAGACTCCCAGCCCGCCGACGTCGAGACGATGAACGGGCGACCTGCGACTTGTCGGTTTGCGGGATGTCAGGCCCGGTCGAACCGGAATCACATCCCGGGTGGCCCCTGGTACCGGTAAGGATGCTGCGGCTGCGAGCCGATGTACTCGAAGTCGTCGGCCACCATCGCCGCCAGTTCCAGTAGCGCCCGCTGCGTCGGCTTGCTCACCAGCTCGAGATCGATCTCCGCGCCCTCGGCGAGGTGGTCGTCGAACGGCACCACCTGTACCGCGCGGGTGCGGTCGAGGAACAGCTTGCGCAGCTGGTCGAGGTCCACGGTGGACGCGCCGCGCCGTGACGCGTTCACGACCACCACGGTGCGCTCGACCAGGTTGCGGTACCCGTGGTGGTCGAGCCAGTCCAGCGTGGCCGATGCGCTACGCGCGCCATCTATCGCGGGCGAGGTGACCAGCACCAGCGAGCTGGCCATATCCAGCACGCCCGCCATCGCCGAGTGCATCAGGCCGGTGCCGCAGTCGGTCAGGATGATGTTGTAGAACGACTGCAGTACGCCGATCGCCTTGCGGTAGTCCGCCTCGCTGAACGCTTCGGAGACCGCCGGATCCTGTTCGCTGGCAAGCACTTCCAGTCGGCTCGGCGCCTGCGAGGTGTGCGCCCGCACGTCCGAGTACCTGGAGATGTGGTCGTCCTCGAGCAGGTTGCGCACGGTGGAGCGGGTCTGCCGCGGCACCCGGTGGGCGAGCGTGCCGAGGTCCGGGTTGGCGTCGATCGCGATAACCCGGTCACCGCGCAGCGACGCGAACGTGGAACCGAGGCCGACCGTGGTGGTGGTCTTGCCGACGCCGCCCTTCAGCGAGAGGATCGCGATCCGGTAGTCACCGCGGACCGGCTGGTTCACCCGCTCGACGAGGTCGCGGTAGACGAGGTCGGCCGCCGACTCACCCGGGTTGATCATGCCGCCGGAGGCCTTGTGCACTGCACGGCGCCACCCGCTGCGCGGCGCCCTGCGGGCCCGTTTGAGCAGGTTCAGATCATTGACCGAGTGTCCGGGCTGGCCGGGCTGCGGCACATGCTGCGGTTGAAACGGCTGCGCGGGCTGCGGCGGATTCGGCGCCCCTTGCCCGCCTTGCCAACTCGGCCCCGACGGCAGTCCGACCGGAGGCGGCGGAGGCTGATAGGCCGGCGGCGGTTGATGCGTCACCGGCGGAGGAGGCGGCGCCCAGCTGTAGATCGGGCCGCTCGCCTGATCGGACTGTGGCGCACCGGCTTCCGGATTCGGGGCGTCCTGGGGCACCCGCCGGACCAGGCCGTCGTTGCCGATCTCCTGCTGGAAGTACTCGTTGTAACCAGGATTCGGCCCTTGCGGCTCCGCCGACGGGGCACTGGGCTGGCTACCGCTCTGGCCGGACGACGGCTGGAACGCACCGGCCGCGTATGGCTCCGCCGGAAACGTCGGCTGCGCGTACGGACCGGAATTCGGCTGGGCGTACGGGTCATACGATTCGGGGCCGAGCAACGAGCCGTAGCCCTGTGCGGGACCTGCGGCCTTCGGGTAGGCCGTCGTCTGGTCCATCGAACCGTGCGGCTCGGGTGGTCCCTGATCGGCGTCCGGCTGGTCGGGCGCATCCGCCACGTCGGTTTCCTTCGCTTCCGCGCCGCCGATTTGGTCGGTCGACGGGTCGGCGGTCGATGACTCCGCCCCGGTGACGTCGGCCGTGTCCACGGAATGACTCTGCAGCCAGGGCGGAGAGGTCGGGTTCTGGTCGTCTGGTGTCACGGTTCCCCCATCTGCTCGGGAATTCGAGCAGTGAGCTCGGCGCTTGAGTGCGAATCCACGCTAGCACGGGGTTCGATGCCTCGTGTCGCGGTATCCGCGGCAGACGGGCCGGGAGATACGCAACCCACATGTGGCCTCCGCCAGCAGGATCGAGAGCCGGACGCCGGGCAGTCGACCTGCCGCGGCACCCGGCTCTCGCGCCGTTCCCGGAATCAGTGGGCGCGGTTGACCGCGGACACCACCGCGCGCAGCGACGCGGTCGTGATCGAGGTGGCGATGCCGACGCCCCACACCACTTTGTCGCCGATCGCGCATTCCACGTAGGCGGCGGCCTGGGCGTCGTCGCCCGCGGACATGGCGTGCTCGGAGTAGTCCAGCACCTGTACGTGGAAGCCGACGGCGGCGATCGCGTCGACGAAGGACGCGAGCGGTCCGTTGCCGGTGCCGGTGACCTCCTGCTCGACGCCGTCGACCTTGATCACCGCCACGATCGAGTCGACCCCGCCGTCGGTCTCCGACGCGGTGACCTTCTGGCGCATCCGCTCCAGCGGGCGGATCGGACTCAAGTACTCCTCGTGGAAGACGTCCCACATCTCCTTCGGGGTGACCTCGCCGCCCTCGCCGTCGGTGATCTGCTGGATCGCCTGGGAGAACTCGATCTGCAGCCGCCGCGGCAGAGCCAATCCGTGGTCGGTCTTCATGATGTAGGCGACGCCGCCCTTGCCGGACTGCGAGTTGACCCGGATGACGGCCTCGTAGGTGCGGCCCACGTCCTTCGGGTCGATCGGCAGGTAGGGCACCTCCCAGACGATGTCGTCCACGTCGGACTCGGCGGCGTCCGCCGAGGTCTTCATCGCGTCCAAGCCCTTGTTGATGGCGTCCTGGTGACTGCCGGAGAAGGCGGTGTAGACCAGGTCGCCGCCGTACGGGTGGCGCTCGTGCACGGGCAGCTGGTTGCAGTATTCGACGGTGCGCCGGACCTCGTCGATGTCGGAGAAGTTGATCTGTGGGTCCACGCCGCGGGAGAACAGGTTCATCCCCAAGGTGACCAGGCAGACGTTGCCGGTGCGCTCACCGTTGCCGAACAGGCAGCCCTCGATCCGGTCGGCGCCCGCCTGGTAACCCAGCTCGGCGGCGGCCACCGCGGTGCCGCGGTCGTTGTGCGGGTGCAGCGAGAGCACGATGGCGTCGCGGCGGGCCAGGTTGCGGCTCATCCACTCGATCGAGTCGGCGTACACGTTCGGGGTTGCCATCTCGACGGTGGCGGGCAGGTTGATGATGAGTGGCTTGTCCGGCGTCGGCGCGATGATCTCGGAGACCGCGTCGCAGACCTCCAGGGCGTACGCCAGCTCGGTGCCGGTGTAGGACTCCGGGCTGTACTCGTAGCGCCAGTTGGTGTCCGGGTAGCGTCCCTCGATCTCGAGGCACAGCGCCGCGGCATCCGTGGCGATCTTCTCGATGGCGGCCCGGTCGGCGCGGAACACCACTTTCCGCTGCAGAATCGAGGTGGAGTTGTAGAAGTGCACGATCACGTTCCGCGCGCCCGCGCAGGCCTCGAAGGTGCGTTCGATCAGCTCGGGCCGACACTGAGTGAGCACCTGGATGGTCACGTCGTCGGGGATCGCGCCGTCCTCGATGATCTCGCGGACGAAGTCGAAGTCGGTCTGGCTCGCCGAAGGGAAGCCGACCTCGATTTCCTTGTAGCCCATCCGCACCAGCAGGTCGAACATGCGGCGTTTGCGGGCCGGGCTCATCGGGTCGATCAGCGCCTGATTGCCGTCGCGCAGGTCGACGGCGCACCAGCCGGGTGCCCGGTCGATGACCTTGCTCGGCCAGGTGCGGTCGGGCAGCGTGACCGGCTCGACCTCCTCGGCGAACGGCCGGTAGCGGAAGGTCGGCATCGAGGAGTTCTTCTGCTTGTTCCAAGCAGGCTGGTCGGCGGGAGCGGGTTTGCTCGGCACGGTGATGGTGCGGGTGCTGGATACGAAGGCGTCAGCGGGGGACATGGGCGATTTTCTCCGTGGGTGTGGTGTATCCCAAAGGGTTGGGTCGACCGGCGCGGCGATACCCCGCGACGGGAGCCGGTCCGATCAGACCCCGTCGCGGCGGCCGAGAAGAAGTGCCCGCTGCATGATGTCCGCGAGCTTACCGTGCCGCCATACCGCCGGGAAAGGGCGGTCCGGTCGTCGGGTCATCGGACAAGACCAGCTAGCGTTCGGTCCGATAGTGGGACGTCGAAGGATTTTGCTATGACCTGGCTGGAGCAACTGGCTGTCTTCGGTGCGGGCATCGCGGCGGGCGGTATCAACACGATTGTCGGCTCGGGCACCCTGATCACCTTTCCTGTTCTGCTCGCGTTCGGCGTGCCGCCGGTCACCGCGAACGTCTCGAACACCATCGGCTTGGTCCCCGGCTCGATCAGCGGTGTGCACGGCTATCGCCGCGAACTTGCAGGTCAGCGGGCCAGGCTGCTGCGGCTGGGCGCCGCGTCCTTGCTCGGCGGTATCACCGGGGCTGTGCTGCTGCTCGTGCTGCCCGCGGATGCGTTCAAGGCTATCGTGCCCATCCTGATCATCGCGGCACTAGTGCTGGTCGTGGTGCAGCCGCGGCTGGCGCACTGGGTCAAGCGACAGCGGGAGAACGGCGATACCCCCGTCCCGGCACACGGCGGCCCGATCCTCTTCGCCGCGATCTACGCGACGGGCGTCTACGGTGGGTATTTCGGCGCCGCCCAAGGCGTGCTGCTGATCGGGTTGCTCGGCGTCTTCGTGCACGAGGACATGCAGCGCCTCAATGGAGTGAAGAACGCGCTCGCGCTGATCGTGAACGGGGTTTCCGCCCTGATCTTCATCGTGGTAGCGAACGTGAACTGGCGGGTGGCCGTGCTGATCGCGCTCGGTTCGATCATCGGTGGTCAGCTCGGTGCGAGGTTGGGCAGGCGGATGCCGCCGACCGTGCTGCGCGCGGTCATCGTCGTGGTCGGTGTCATCGCGGTGGTCCGGTTGTTGTCGGCCTAGGAGGCGGGCGTCCTGGAGATGCGCACCGCCTACGCGCCGCGCCGATGCCCCCGCAATGACGCTGTGCTGCAACGTCTCCGGAAAGAGCCCACTGTGGTAAGGGAAGGCGGACGGTCACCTCGCTCACAGGTGCTGCCGTCGCACGCGCTCTGTTGTTCGGCCCGAAGGAAGGGTGGCCCGCGTCGGCCGAGTTGGAGCGCGGTCCGGCGGACAATCCCGATGTCGTCGGCGAGATTCTCGCGGCCACTACATAATCGTTCGATTTCGTCGACTTCTTCACCGCGATCTCATGCGCGGACAACACATTCAGCCGTGATCCGAACCAATGACCAACGCTGGCAAAGTAACTCGCACCAGTGTCGCCGAATTACGGTGTCTCTGGCTATATCTGAGCCAAACCTATGCCTCCTGACCAACTGTGCCCGAGCGATACGCACAGCGCTGTACCGGGTCGTGGATCCTGTGCTCGGGCACCCCAGCCCTGCTGTTCGACAACCGATTCGATCCAGTGACCCCGTTGACCGCTGTGCGCCGGGCCCAGCAGGAGCTGGTGAGTGCCAGGCTGGTCGTCGCGGAAGGTGGCTGCGGGCACACCACGGCCGGTGAATGCACCCGCCTGCTGCGCGAGCATTACCTTATTGACCTGCAACTTCCCGCCCCCGGCGCGACCTGCCGGGCCGACGAGCGGCCGTTCGGCGCATAGCTCCCGCGCGAATAATTGTTCACCGAACGGGAATGCCGGTAATCTGCGCACCGCTAGAACCTGATGACGGAGGTACCTGGGTTGCGTAGACGCGCCTTGTTCAAGGCGGCGGGCACGGCCGCGCTGCTCGGTGTTGCCGGATCGTCCTTCGGCACTAGCGTCGCGTCTGCTGATCCCATGTGGGAGGGGCTGTTTCGCGCCTGGGTGCCGGAGATCTTCGCGCCGCTCCCCGATCCGCCCGAGCATTCGCCCGCGATCGTGATCGGCTCCGGCTTCGGTGCCGCGGTGACGGCGCTGCGCCTGGCCCAGGCCGGGATCGCCAACACCGTCTTGGAACGCGGTTCGCGCTGGCCCAACGATCCGTGGCGGGAGATCTTCACCGGCGACGATCTGCCCGACGGCCGCGGCTTCTGGCATCGCACCCACTTCACCGGCGTCACCAAGATGCCGATCGGGTTCGCCGACTTCGGCGGCGTGCTGGACTGCACCGAATACCCGGGTATCGATGTGTGGCGGGCGGCCGCCGTCGGGGGCGGCTCGGTGATCTTCACCGGAGCCATGATCGCCCCGGAACGCCGCTTCTTCGACCACGTCTTCGGCGGCACCGTCGACTACGGCGAAATGGACCGCGTGTACTACCCGCGGGTGCGGGAGATGTTGCGGCTGAGCCCGATGCCCGCGGACATCTACAATTCCTCGCCGTTCACGCATTCCCGGGCCTGGGACGACCAGGTCCGCAGGGCCGGCTACGAGCCGCAGGCGAACGACTCGATCTTCACCTGGGACATCCTGCGCGCGGAACTCGCCGGAGCCAGCAGGGCCTCGGCCACGGCGGCACGGAGCAATCTGGGCAACTCCAACGGCGCCAAGTTCGACCTGAACCAGAACTACCTGAAGTATGCGCAGGACACCGGCCGCAGCCTGGTTTACCCCGGCCACTGGGTCGACGCCATCGCGCAGGAGCCCGGCGGCCGCTACTCGGTCACCGTGACGAAACTGGCGCCCACCGGCGACGTCCTCGCCACCCGCACGCTCACCTGCGATCGGCTCTTTCTCGGCGCGGGCTCGGTCGGCACCTCGGAGCTGCTGGTCCGCGCCCAGGCCACCGGCGCGCTGCCGCATCTCAACGAACACATCGGTGACGGGTGGGGCACCAACGGCGACGTGGTGCTCGCCCGCGGCGCGAGTGCGCTGGCCGGCCATGGTCAGGGCGTGCCGAGTGCGAGTCGAATCTTCGACGAATCAGGCGCGCCGCTGACTCTGGAGAGCTGGTACATCCCCGGCATCCCGTTCGAGACCGGCGCGCTCGCCTCTCTCGGTATGGTCCTGGACCCGACCCGCACCAGGTTCGGCTACGACAGGGCCACGAACGGCGTAGGGCTCAGTTGGTCCGCGAAGAACCGGGACGACATCGTGGCCGCTGCGAAGGCGGTCGACCACCGGATCGCCGAACGAGCCGGTGCGCTCGTCGAGTACAGCGCGCTCGGCTACGACGCGAACGCGCTGTTCACCGCACACCCGCTCGGGGGAGCAGTGCTCGGAAGGGCCACCGACAACTACGGACGCGTGCATGGCCATCCCGGCCTGTACGTGATGGATGGCGCCGCGGTGCCAGGCAGCACCGGAACAGTCAACCCGTCGCTCACCATCACCGCATTGGCCGAGCGCAATATCGAGGCGATCGTCCGCGCGGGCCACTGAGTTCGGAGGAGCGGCAGCGCCGCGACCGCACCTACCGCCCGGAATTGCCAGCAGTGCCGAGCGGGCTGCCGGCGTACTACTGTCGGCGACACCGTTCGGCGTCGAAGGGATTCTCAGTGTCCGCTCCTCCCACCACCAGCTCGCGCATGGATAGCTACGGTCTCCGGGAAGTGCCGGAGCCACAGGAGTTTCCACGCAAGCCGCCCACACTGTGGACCGATTTCCTGATGCTGGCGCTGGCCATGGTTTCCGTCGTTTTGGTCGCCTGGATCACCTTCTTCCCGGTGTCCGGCCACACCCGTCACACGATCGTGATTGTCGACTGGTCGGTGTGCGCGGTGTTCGCCGCGGAGTTCCTGTGGCGCTGGCGGCGCGCGGGCTGGCCGTGGACCTTCCCGTTCGTCTACTGGTACGAGGTCCTCGGCATGATCCCGGTGACCAGTCCGTTCTTCCGCGGCTTCCGCCTGTTGCGGATCGTGGTGATCGTCGTCCGACTCGGCCGGGTGGCCGACCGCGTCTTCGGCGACCGGGTGACCGCCGCGGTGGTGAACCGGTTCGTGGTGACCATCGTGGACGCCATTCGCCGTCCGATGACGATCGCGGTGATGGACGAGGTGGTGCAGGTCCTGCGCACCGGCCACTACACCCGCAACATCGCGGCCGCGCTGGAGGAGAATCGCGCCGAGCTGGACGAGATGATCGTCGACCTGATCAAGAAGGACCCGCAGGCAGGCAGGGTGCGCTACATCCCGTTCCACGACGAGATCATCCGGCTGATCGCCGACACGACATTCCGTATCGTGTTCCAGGTGCTGGAGGATCCGCGCACCGATGAACTCGTCTCGGATATGTTGCGCGAGAACATCGATCAGATCCGTGACGCGGTCCGTGACGGTGTTCGGGTGCCGCCGTCCGCGTACGGTCCGACGCCCGCCGAAAACGGCGTCCGGCACCAGCTCAGTCGTGTGTCGCGTGCCTGATCTCGTCCCGCGGCTGCGCGAATCGGACGGTCTCCCAGGCGATCAGCGCGATCAGCACCACGCACAGCAGCGCAAGTGATGCCAGCGCGGGCAGCGCACATGCCAGCGGGGCGAGCGCGATCAGCACCACGACGGTGACCACTCGGGACACCGTGACGGTGCCTGTCGCGTAGTGCTTGAAACCGACCAACGCGATCAGATACACCACGACACCGCCGTAGAGCGCGTACAGCGGAATTCCGTACAGCGCGTCCGTCAGGGTGTGGTGCGACGAGTCGCCGACGTAATAGAGAACTTTCTTCAGTCCGAGCGACAGCCCGATGATCCCGACGATCATCGGGAAATGCCAAAAGGTATAGGAACCCCGCGCGATCTTGATCTGCCGCGCACCCTCGGCGCGCACGAGTTCGTGTTCCACCGCCAAGGCGGCCACGTCGAAATACGCCCACCACAGCAGCCCCGAAATCGCAAGACCCAGCATCGAGCCGACCGCGATCGGCCAGGAGATCGGCAGACCGGCCACCCCGATGCCGATCGAAACGATCGATTCACCGAGGGCGACGATGACGATCAACCCGTACCGCTCCGCGAAATGGGTGGCCGAATTCACCCGCCAGTCGGTGCCGGCGAACAGCGTCCACAGATAGTCGCCCGCGATGGCGGCGATCCACAAGACGATCTGCACGACGCCCGATGTCATCGCCGCGATGATCAGTAGCGTGGTGCCGATGGTGATCGAGCCCAGCGCCCAGCGCAGCACCTGGTTGCGCAGTTGCGAGTCCTCGGAACTGGCCAGCCAGTACATACCGACGTGTACCAGTCGCACGATCAGGTAGGCGATCGCGAATACCAACGGGCCGAACCAGCCGCCGGGCAGGTCGCGAAATGCTTCCGGAATGGTGAGCGCGGCGATGAACCCGCCGCCCATCGCGGCGAACATCGCGACCCGTGCGATGCCCTCGTCCGCGCGAACCGTGTTGCCGAGCCAGGAATAGGCGATCCACAGCCACCACATCAGGGCAAGGACGAGCAGCGCACGCAGCATGTTCTTCGCGCTGGTCTCCTGTGCGGCCAGGTCGGTGACCATGGTGAATGCGAAGACGAGCACCAGGTCGAAAAACAGCTCGAGCTGGGTTACCGAGGCGCCTTCGGCCACCGGCTGGAACCGAGCCCGTTTGGAACCGATCATGGTGACATCGTCGCACCCCGGTCGAGTGGGCGCCGGTCCGATTCGCCGCGCCCCTATTTCACTCGAGGTAGGCGCCCACCTTCCGGCGCTGCGACCATCCGCCTGCTACTCGAAAGGAATCGGCCAACGGGACAGTGCGAGGCCGCCCGTCGGAGTGAGAGGTCGTCATGAAATATGCCGAACTGCTGGGCAGGCGCGAGAAGCGATCAGTGTGCGCGTGTCTTCGGGGAGCCGTACGAATCCGACGGGCCGTGGTGTTTCCGCCGCCTCGTTCGGTGGCGGGGTGGCACCGGCGACGGCGCCGAAGGCCAAGGTGAACGCGTGGTCTTCAGCGTCGGTGCCGAGCCCGTCGGCGTTCGTTCTGCGCGACGGACAGCTCAGCCGGCACCCGGCCGTCGACGTCGATGCGATCATCGAGACGGTCGGCAAGGTGCTGATCGCCGGGATGGTTGCTTTCGTGGTGACGTGCCGCGGCAAGCGGCACGCTCAGCTCAGTCCGACCCGTTGTGTTCGACGATCGCGTCGGGTCCGGGATACACCAGCGACTCGTGGCCGTCGGTGAAACGCACCACGTAGGGTGGCGTCCCGTCCGGCCCGCGGACCTCGATGATCTCGCCCTGACGGTCCCCTTCTCCCACAACGTGGCCGTGCACGCAGAGTCGGTCTCCGACATTCGCCATCATCGCCCCATTATCGAACGGAGTGAGGCGAGTCACAACCACCCCGCAGCAGGCGGCGTGGCGCGACTCAGGCGTCCGGGCCGATCACACGCTCGACGGCGGCCTCGATCAGGTCCTGACCTTGTTCCTCGGTGAACACCTCGGGCAGCGTAAGCCGGTCGACGATCAGCCAGTTCAGTGCCAGGTAGAGCAGTAGCACCGACTTCTCGTCGCCGGGCAGGCCCGCCTCCAGGTGGTTGCGCACGTTGAACTCGATGTCTTTGCGCACCCGCTCGGTCAGCACCGCGCGCAGTTCCGGACGTCGCGTCGCTTCCAGGCGTAGTTCGAGCAGTGCCAGATAACCTGTGCGGAACGCCTCGATGCGCCCGGCTGTCTCCTTCATCAGTTCGGTGATGTTCGCGCGGCTCTTCGGACCTTCGGTCAGCTTGGCCATGGTGGCCGCGCTCGGCTGTAACCGCTCGTAGAATCGGCCGCCCGCCTGGGTCAGCAGATCGTCGCGGCTGGCGAAGTAGTTCGATGCCGTGCCTGCGGGCACGGCCGCCTCCTTGTCCACCGCTCGAAAGGTCAGGCCCCGCGCGCCGTCGCGCGCGAGGACTTCGATCGCCGCGTCGACGAGCGCCTGCCGCCGCTCCGGATTCGTCCGCACTTGACACCACTCCATTTGTAGTACTAGATTTCAAATAACTACAAGTAGAGTACAACGATGTAGGCGGTACTGGTATGCGAAAGCTTGTCTACTACGTAGGCGTGTCCCTCGACGGCTACATCGCCGGCCCGGCAGGGGAGTGGGACTTCTATCCGTACGACGCCGAGATGGTTGCTTGGACCAAGTCCGAATATCCGGAGTTCGTCCCGACCCATGCGCGTTCGGGTACCGGAATGGCGGTGGACGAGCCGAATAAACGGTGCGACACGGTGGTGATGGGCCGCGGCACGTACGAGCCCGCGCTGTCGATCGGCGTGACCAGCCCGTACGCCCATATGAAGCAGTACGTGGTGTCGAGCACACTGGGCCGGATCGACGACCCGGCTGTCGAACTGATCGAGCGGGACCCGGTCGAACTCGTACGACGGCTCAAGCAGGAAGCGGGGGGTGATATCTGGCTCGCGGGTGGAGGCAAGCTCGCCGCCGATTTGCTCGGCGAACTCGATGAGATGATCATCAAGAGCTACCCGGTCGTAGCGGGTGGCGGCGTGCCCGCGTTCTCGGGTGCGTTCCGACCCACACTGTTCACCCCGGCCCAGCGCAGAGAGTTCGGCAACGGCGCGCAGATCACCTGGTTGACCAAAGCCTGACACGGCGCCCTGTTCGCCTGCCGAGGCGATCACCCACCCGACGGCCACCGCATCGAGCGCCAGGGTCTCCGGGCGCGGAAAGGCCATGTGTCAGCACTACGTGACCGACTGCTCGCCGCCGGTGAGCCCTCGGGTGGGTCAGCCCGCGTCGGCGAGGAACGACAGTCGCACCTGCCGGTCCGGATTGTCGACATTGAGATCGACCAGCGCGACCGACTGCCAGGTGCCCAGCGCCAGCGTGCCGTCGAGCACCGGAATGGTCGCGTAGGGCGCGATCAGCGCGGGCATCACATGCGAGCGACCGTGCCCGCGTGAGCCGTGCGCGTGCCGCCACCGGTCGTCGGCGGGCAGCAAATCCCGCAGCGCGGCAAGCAGATCGTCATCGCTGTGCGCGCCCAATTCCATTACCGCGATCCCGGCGGTGGCATGCGGCACGAAGATGTGCAACAGTCCGTCGCCGTCCGCCTCGCGGACGAATGTCGCGCACTGCGGAGTGATGTCCTGCACCACTTCGCTGTGGCCCGTTCTCACCTCGAGCAGCATGCTCTTCATCTGCACATCGTCCATCATTTTCGGTGGCGCCGACGGCGCCGTCGGGATCCGCTGCGGCTGTGGTCTTTTACACAGGCCGGGCAGGTAGTAATAAAACCGCTGGGCCCCGGCCGGTAGTCTGGGTGACTGTTACCTGCTGATTGTCGATCGGGGAGGACCCTGTCGTGGCTCTCGTTGTTCAGAAGTACGGAGGATCCTCGGTGGCGACCGCCGAGCGTATCCGGCGCGTCGCTGAACGGATCGTGGAGACCAAGAAGCAGGGCCACGAGGTGGTGGTCGTCTGCTCGGCCATGGGCGACACCACCGACGAGCTGCTCGATCTCGCACAGCAGGTTTCGCCGGCGCCGCCCGCCCGCGAGATGGACATGCTGCTCACCTCCGGTGAGCGTATCTCCAACGCGCTGGTCGCCATGGCGATCCACTCCCTCGGCGCCGAGGCCCGCTCGTTCACCGGCTCGCAGGCGGGCGTGATCACCACGGGCGCACACGGCAACGCCAAGATCATCGACGTGACCCCGGGCCGCGTCCGCGACGCGCTCGACGAGGGCCTCGTCGTGCTGGTCGCGGGCTTCCAGGGGGTGAGCCAGGACAGCAGGGACGTCACCACGCTGGGCCGCGGCGGCTCGGACACCACCGCGGTCGCGCTGGCCGCGGCGCTGCACGCAGACGTCTGCGAGATCTACACCGACGTGGACGGCGTCTTCACCGCCGACCCGCGGATCGTGCCCGACGCGCAGCGGCTCGAGCAGGTCTCCTACGAAGAGATGCTGGAACTCGCGGCCTGCGGCGCCAAAGTGCTGATGCTGCGCTGCGTCGAATACGCCCGCCGCTACAACGTGCCCGTCCATGTGCGCTCGTCCTACACCGACAAGCAGGGCACCTACGTTTACGGATCGATGGAGGACATCCCCTTGGAGCAAGCACTCCTCACCGGCGTCGCGCACGACCGCAGCGAGGCCAAGGTGACCATCGTCGGGCTGCCGGACGAACCGGGCTTCGCCGCCAAGGTGTTCCGCGCCGTCGCCGACGCCGAGATCAACATCGACATGGTTTTGCAGAACATCTCGAAGGTGGAGACCGGCAAGACCGACATCACCTTCACACTGCCGAAGAGCGAGGGCGCCCGCGCGGTCGAGATGCTGACCAAGCGCCAGGACGAGATCGGCTTCTCCCAGGTGCTCTACGACGACCACATCGGCAAGGTTTCCCTGGTCGGTGCCGGCATGAAGAGTCACCCCGGCGTCACCGCCACCTTCTGTGAGGCGCTGGCCAAGGCGGGAGTGAACATCGACCTCATCTCCACGTCGGAGATCCGGATCTCCGTGCTGGTCAAGGACACCGAACTGGACGAGGCCGTCAAGGTGCTGCACAAGGCCTTCGATCTGGGCGGCGACGAGGTGGCCGTGGTCCACGCGGGAACAGGACGGTAAACCATGGGAATTCGAGTAGGCGTCGTCGGCGCGACCGGACAGGTCGGCGCCGTCATGCGGAAGCTGCTGGAGGAGCGCAACTTCCCGGCCGACGAGGTGCGGTTTTTCGCTTCCTCGCGTTCGGCGGGAAAGACACTGCCCTGGCGCGGCCGCGAAATCGTCGTCGAGGACAGTGCGACCGCCGACCCGTCCGGGCTGGACATCGCCCTGTTCTCCGCAGGTGCGACCATGTCCCGGGTGCAGGCCCCGCGATTCGCCGCGGCGGGCGTCACGGTGATCGACAACTCGTCGGCCTGGCGCAAGGACCCCGAGGTGCCGCTGGTGGTCAGCGAGGTCAACCCCGAGCAGGCCCGCAACCTGGTCAAGGGCATCATCGCCAACCCCAACTGCACCACCATGGCCGCCATGCCGGTGCTCAAGCCGCTGCACGACATCGCGAACCTGCGTCGCCTGATCGTGTCCAGCTATCAAGCGGTGTCCGGCAGCGGCCTTGCCGGTGTCGACGAGCTGGCGAGCCAGGCACGCGCGGTGATCGGCGATGCCGAGAAGCTGACCCACGACGGCCGCGCCGTCGACTTTCCCGCGCCGAACAAGTACGTCGCGCCGATCGCGTTCAACGTGCTTCCGCTGGCCGGGGCGCTGGTCGAGGACGGCTCCGGCGAGACCGACGAGGACCAGAAGCTGCGCAACGAGAGCCGCAAGATTCTCGGCATCCCGGATCTGGCGGTGAGCGGCACCTGCGTGCGCGTCCCTGTCTTCACCGGCCACTCGCTGTCGGTGAATGCCGAGTTCGCCGAGCCGCTTTCGGTCGAGYACGCCAAGGAGATCCTGGCGAAGGCCCCCGGCGTGAAACTGGTCGACGTGCCCACCCCGCTGGCCGCCGCGGGCATCGACGACTCCCTCGTCGGCCGTATCCGCCAGGACCCCGGCGTCCCTGACGGCCGCGGACTCGCCCTGTTCATCTCAGGTGACAACCTGCGAAAAGGTGCTGCCCTCAACACCATTCAGATCGCCGAGGTATTGCTCAGCGACCGCTGAATCACTCGCACCGCTCGCTGGGTCGGCAAGCCCTTCAGCGAGTGCGCAGGCCGTCGAGGACGACCGCGAACGCGCGGTTGCGCTGGGCGGGGGTGGCGCTGTGCGTGGCGTGGAAGGCGCCCTTGATTATTCGCATCAGGTCGTCGGCGTCGATGTCGGTGCGGACCGCGCCGGCGTGCTGGGCGCGAGTCAGCAACGTGCCGATCGCCGTACGCAGTTCGTATACCGGTTTAGGGTATTCGGGGGCGTCGGTGCTGCCCACGGCGTCGGCGAGGTCGCGTTTGACGCTGCCCTCCTCGACCAGGCGCGCGAGGAAATCGAAGAAGGCGCGGGCGGGGTCGGGCGCGGTGGTCAGCTCGTGGGCGAGCGCGATGATCCGGTCCACCCGGTCCACGATCGCCGCCTCGAAGAGCGCCTCTTTGGTCGGGAAATGCCGGTAGACGGTGCCCGCGCCGACACCTGCCCGGCGCGCGATCTCGTCCAGTGGCACGGAAAGTCCTTCCGCGGCAAACGCTTCCTGTGCGGCGGCGAGTACCCGGTCGCGATTCCGGCGGGCGTCGGGGCGCAGGGGTCGACGCTGGGGCTCGGTCACGGTGATCGAGTCTACGTGCCCCTTGACAAACGGGGCCGCCGTTCCGAATGATAAGCGGGTCATACGTTCCGCTTAATTCGGAGGTGTCGAATGGTGGCGACAGGTTCGGTGGAAAGTTCGCGTGAGCTGGTCGAGAAGTTGTTCGGTCGGCTCCAGCAGCGTGATGCGACCGCGTTCGTCGAGCTGTTCGCGCCTAATGCGGTGTTCGAGATTCCCTTCGTAATTCCGGGCATCCCGGCTCGGATCGAGGGGCGGGCCGCGATTCGCGAGCACCTGGCGAAGCGGTGGTCGGGGCTGTCCGGCATCGAGGTGCACGGCATCCATCCCCAGGTCTACGAGACCACCGACCCCGAGGTCTTTCTGGTGGAGAACGAGGTCGACATGACGCACCCCGGCGCCGAGCGAGCCCGCGTCCGCACATCGGTCAACGTGGTTCGGGTCAGAGACGGCAAGGTGGTGTTGTTCCGGGATTACATGGACACCGCGCGGTTCGCACGTCTCGCCGACCACTGAGCGGGCCGGAAATGCGCGTGCCCGTCCCGTCGTCGAGGTCGCTTGGTCGCCAATGGTAGTGCCCCCGATCTCCCAGGCACTACGCAAACGCCATCATGCCGGGTTGTGTACCGACGTCGTGCACGGCTGGGTCATTGATCTGTCCGCAGATCAATAGGAATGGGCTCCCCGACACGCAGGACCGGGCCGGGCGGGTATCGCTCCGGAAACCATCGTGCCCTGCGTCCGCCCCATGCGGTGACGTGACTCAGCGGATGCCGGGGGCCCGCGGATCGGGTCCGAGGCAGGCGAGTATGGCGCAGCCCGGGGCGGTGTCGGCGAACGGCGGCGCCAGCGGGTAGTTCAGGCAGGCGAAGACGTCGCAGCCCGGGTAGGCGGACGGTCCGATGCCGAAGACCGCGAGCAGGATGTTCGCGTCGACGGTGCGGCGGAGGTCCAGCCGGATCGGCGGTTCGATGTATGGGCCCGGGTCCGGCACCGGTCGGTCGTAGAACGCGTCGAACAGCCTGCGAAAGAACTCGTGGGGCAGTTCCTTTGTGTTCTGTGCGACCCCGCTGACGCCATGGCTACTGACGTTTCCATAGACGCCCGTCCACACCACGGTGAGATCGAGGCTCGGGATGACGAATACGTCTTGCAGGCCGAGCCCCGACATCGCATATACGTCGGTCGGCAGGAAGTCGGCAATCTCGATACAGCCAGGCCCGAGCCAGAACAGGTACCCGTAGCACTGGTTCGCGGGCGACGGCTCGCGGGCCTTCCGCAGGTAGTCGGCGGACACGATGTGCTGCGCGCCCCACTCCCCGTTGTTGCTCACCAGAAGCGCGAGCTTGGCGAAATCGTTCGGGGGGATCATCAGATGCGCGTAGCCGTAGGTGTGTCCGGCGCGGTCGCGGGCCCAATAGTAGTCGCTGCGAAGAATGCCCAGCGGATCGAACAGCTCACGTTGTGCGAACTGTTGCAATGGTTCCCCGACGGCCAGCTCGATCACGTACGAGAGCAGGTCGACATCGCGCTGGCTGTAAGCGAAGGCGGTGCCGGGCGGATTGTCCAGCGACACGCCCAGTGCCTGCACCGCGCTGTTCGGGTCGATCGGAATCACGCCGGTGACACCTTCCGTCAGCACCCCGATCCGCATGCCCGACGTCTCGGTGAGCAGGTTCTCCACGGTGATGGACCGGTGTTCCGCGTCGCCGAGCCCCGCGGGCAGATAGCGATCGATCGGCGCCTGAAGATCGAGTTTGCCGTGATCCCAGGCGATTCCGGCGAGAACGGAGACAACGCTCTTGGTCGCGCTCCAGATGTTCCACGCGACGTTGCCGGTCTGATCGTTCGTCGGCCCCTCGCCGATCAGGCAGTTGTGTCGGAACACCTGCACGTTGAGCCGGTTTCGCTCGCCGGCGAATGTCAGCGCCTCCTGAAGCCGCGCTGCGTCCAACCCGACCTGTTCCGGCGCGGCCCGTTCCAGGTCGCGGCCCGAGGTGACCGCGCACCGCACCTGGTCGTCGGTCGCGGCGCGCGCAGTCCCGGCGAACACATTGCCCGCCACTAGCGAAACCGCCGCAATTCCTACTAGGAATCCACCGAAACGCCACATGCGCATGAGGCTAGCGCCCTCGGCGTTGATCAGACGGTCAACAGGCGGGCGGTGGGTACGGAAAGGGAGATTGTGGTGCGCTGGATCAGCTGTTCGTCGGTGTGTCGGCTGCTCGACCTGCGCCGGGATGCCGCGCTTGCGCAGCCGCGCCGAGGGGCGTCGGGTGCAGCACCGAACGGAAGCTCGCCGCAGATGCGCGCTGAAGCGGGCCCAGCTGCTCGTAAGGCGTTTCCATTTCAGTCTCTCCCACGAGCTCCAGAAAGAGCTGAAATTGAACGAAGTTATACGGTCCTACGGGTCCGTCGATCGGCCATATTGCATCACATTCAGGGCACTTGGAAACCTTGATCGCAAAGCGCGTGATCTGAACCTTTTCAAGTGAGTCTTGGCGACAGCGCGGGCACTCCACGTGGGCCTCCTTTCTCCGGCGCCATCCTACGGATCGTACTGTTCATATCCACGACGCGTGCGGTTCCTCCCTATCGGCGAAAGACATTGAGCGCCGTTACGTTTGCTGGGCGCAGGCGATAGAAGTGCAGGGCCGCCGCTGAGGCGCTGTGAGCCCCGCGCTGCGAAGGCACCGGAGTGTGCAGCTCGGGATGGCGATGAGCCGGTGGTCGAACGGGACATCTGATATCCAGGCGTGCGGAGTTCGCCAAGCATCTGTGAGACCACCCGAGTCGGAGACGCAAAACGCCGTCAGGTCTGTTCGGCCTGACGGCGCTGAGCCGCCGGACGCCACGCCAGCGTCACGACTCGATGTCGACGTCCCACAAGCGCCTCTCGGCCCTGCGTGTCAGGCTGAGTTGAGTCCATTGGTTCACAGCAAATCGGCCTGACGCGGGGCGAGATACGGATCGACATTTCATGACCAGCACGAGGGCGTCGAGGGTCACCGACCACAATGGGGGGATGGGTTCTCAGGGACCGCGCG
>NZ_JBFRFQ010000036.1:0-110505 GCF_052114905.1 Nocardia sp. 2TAF39 | reverse complement strand
GCACCTGGGTGATTGCTGTTTTGTGTGGGCCGGGACTGTGTATTGCTTGTTGGTGMCCCCGCTCGTGTCYRGKTGGCCGACGTGTCCGTGATGAACTTGCGAGCGACAACTGCTTGTCCTCTGTTCATTCGAGCCAGTCGCAAACGGTCTGCCGCGGTCGCGGTTCAACGCAGGCGCCTGGGTGATTGCTGTTTTGTGTGGGCCGGGACTGTGTATTGCTTGTTGGTGACCCCGCTCGTGTCCAGTTGGCCGACGYGTCCGCGACGAAGTCGCCAGCGACAACCATTCGTCCGCCGTGCATTTCAAATGTCGCGAACGCTCGATGCCGCAGTTGCCCCCAAACCCACCACATCGGCCCAACCCACACTTCCGAGCGAAGCGAGACCTAGCATTCCCCTGTTCGCGGCCCGGCTCGCGTCCGAGCGGCCGACGCGTCCGCGACGAAGTCGCCAGCGGCGGTCGCTCGGACGCGAGCCACMAAGGGGCCGCGAACACGCCGCGCCCGCGCGGCCGAAAACACAGCGCTGCCAATTCGACATCTCACCCTGTAGGTTGACCCCTCGTGGGTAAGAGCAAGCGCAACAGTCCTAAGCCCGGCGGGAGCCGGGCGCAGCGTCTCGCGGAGCGGCGGGCGGCGCTGGAGCAGGCGGCGCAGGCCGTCACGCGTCCGTTCGAGGGCTTGGCCGCGGAGTGCGATCTCGTCGCGCTGCGCGAGTTCGTTCCGTCGGCGACCGCTCAGCTGACGCTGTCGCCCGAGGTTGCGGCCGAGCGCCCGGTCGTGCTCGCCACGGTGCTGCCCGGCGCGGTGGCCGCGCTGGTGCGGGCCGATGATCAGCCGAGCGGCTACGTCGGCGCGCAGGTGCAGTTTCAGGGCGCCGATCCGGCCGCTGATCTCGCCGCGGCGATCCTGTGGACGCAGTCGGCCGAGCCCGGCGACTCGTTGACCTCCGTGGAGAGCGTGGCGGGCGGCCCGAGGTTGGCCGACGTGATCGAGCCCGGCGTGGGGCTGGATCTCACTGTGCACCAAGACTTCGACTGGTGGGTGCCCGAGGGCGTCGATCCCGACCCGCAGGTCGCGGCGACCATCGAGCAGGCCAAACAGGCGATCATGCCGTCGGCGCGGCTCGGGCTGGACGTGGACGCGGTCGGCGCGGCCTGGTGGGTGGACGCGGGCGAGAAGGCCCACATCCGCTGGGTCCGGCCGGAGGATGAGGACGACCTGATGCAGGCCTTGGCCCGTCTGCACGCGTCGGGTGGTCTGCACCTCGGTGACGGCTCGCGGTTCGCGGGCTCGTTCCGCACGCACGGCGTGCTGGTGCCGGTGTTCGACCTGGATCGTGAGCGGCATGCCGACGAGTGGGTGAAGCCTGCCGTCGAGTTCGGCGCCCGGCTGGCGGAGGCACTGGCCACCGATGCTCCGCTGACGGCCGACGAGCGGCGTTCGCGCGACGGCCTGCGGTCTCGTCAGATCACCCTGCGCTGAGCCGGGAAATTGTCGCCCGAAATTTTGTCGGGTTTTCGATGCCATCGAACGCCGGTGGGAGGTAAGGGCAGTCTCTCCGAACCGATTCGAAAAGTGGTGAAGCCATGGACGCGCTGCTCGATTCGGCGAGCGTTCAGTAGGGCATTCCTATAACACGGCGACAGGCCCAGCTCCTCGTGAAGAGCTGGGCCTGTTGCTTTTCGGAAAACGTCGTCAGACGCTGCCGCCCGCCGCCGAAGGGGCACCGGACGTATCGCTGGGGCCGCTCATTTCCCTGGCGATGAATTCCTCGAGGTCGAACAGGTTCGACCCCGCGCGATCGGCGATGGTGAGCAGGGTCGTCATATTGGCGACCTCTTCGACCTGCTCCTTCAGGAACCACTGCATGAACTGTTCGCCGAGGTAGTCGCCCTCTTCCCGGGCCGTGCTCGCCAGCTGGATGATCTGGTCGGTGACTGTTTTCTCCTGGGCGAGGGCCAGCGCGATCGGTTCGCGGGCAGTCTCGAAGTGGGATTTGGCGGCATCGACGCCGGAAAGCTCGATACTGATATCCCGATCGAGGAAGTACTGCACGATCATCATCGCATGGTTGCGTTCTTCGACCGCTTGCGCGTAGAAACGCTTGGCCAACTGGGGCAGATCCGCGTTATCGAACCACACCGCGATCGCAATGTATTGATGTTCGGCATTGAATTCGTGCCGGATCTGGTCGTGCAGCAGGCCATGAAATTTGCTGCGGGGGGATTCCGGATGGCTGGACATAGCAGCGACATTAGCTCTGGTCACGCGGCATGTCATCCAAGTGCAACCTTATTGAGGCTAGTGTTGCCTAATTAATTCTTCGCTGCCCCTGCCATTTTCGGCGCCGTGCCGTCGAAGGGTTGCTGCGCCCGAAGCTCGCGGGCGACGAACTCCTCGACGTCGAACAACTGACCCGCGGCACGATCGATGACAGTCAGCAGCGTGGTCGTTCTGGCTACGTTCCGCACCTGTTCTTCGAGGAACCACTGGATGAATCGCTCGCCGAGATAGTCACCGGACACGCGCGCCGCGCGGGCCAGGTCGCTGATCTGTGCGCTGTGGGTCTGTTCGATCTCCAGCAGGAAAGCTATTGCGGCGCGCGGGTCTTCGAAGGTCGAGCGGATCTCGTCCAATCCGCCGATCTGCACATAGAGGTCACGGTCGAGGAGGTATTGCACCATCCGCAGGGCGTGCGCGTACTGCTCCCGCGACCGGCCGTAGCCGTGTCCGGCCAACTGCGGCAACCGTTTCGCGTCGAAGTACACGGCGGCGGCGAGATACTGCTGAGCGGCGGTGAACCCGTGACGGATCTGTGCGCGCAGCAAGTCGGGGAAGGACTCAGCGACATCGGTGTCCGGCATGTCATCGACGCTACCTGGTCAGCAGATCCTCCGGCACGGGCTGGTCCTTGGCGAGCGCCTCGAAGAACCGGCTCGCCTTGTTCTTGTCCCACAGCAGCACGTTGCCGCTATCGGTGTCGGCGAATCCGCCGACCGGCACCGCCGTCGCGACCGTTTCGCCCTTCAGCGCCCAGCCGAGCCTCGCCAGGTCCCAGATGTGGTCGCCGTCGTCGACCTTCAGCGACTTTGCCGTGTCGGTGGCCAGCGGCCAGAGCTTGAACGGGTTGGCAAGGGTGGCACCGCTGGTCGCCTTCTTCAGGAGGGCGGCCATGAAGATCCGCTGGTTGTTCATCCGGTCCAGGTCGGCGAGGGCGGTGGCGCGGCTGCGCACGAAGCCCAGTGCCTGGGGGCCGTCCAGCCGCTGGCAGCCCGCCTGCAGGTCGATGCCTGCGAGCGGGTCGTCGATGGGCTTCGGGACGCACACGTCGATGCCGCCGAGCGTATCGACCACGCTGGCGAAGCCGCCGAAGCCGATCTGCGCGTAATGGTCGACGCGCACGCCGGTGGCGATCTCCACGGTTTGCACGAGCAGCGCCGGGCCGCCGAGGGCGAATGCGGCGTTGAGCTTGTCCTTGCCTTGGCCGGGGATGCTCACGTAGGAGTCGCGCGGCAGGCTGACCAGGGTGGTCTTACCCGATTCGGAAACATGTACCAGCATGATCGTGTCGGTGCGCTCTGGCCCGACCTCGCCGCCGGTGGCGAGCTCCTGCTCCTGCTCAGGGCTCAGGCCGCCGCGTCCGTCGGAACCGACCAGCAGCCAATTCGTGCCGGGCGTGTTTCCGACTCGGTCGGCGTAGTTCGCCAGGGCGGGGATCCGGTTCAGCGAGCGGTCCAGCTGGATCACGGCTCCGACGGCGGCGAGTACCAGGACCAGCAGCAACACCAGGAACCAGCGGAAGGGGTGGCGCTTGCGGCGGGGTCGGGGCGCTCGCGGCGGCCGCTCGCCGTGTGGCGGCCGTGGCGGTGGCGGTGGACCTTCGTGGTACGGACGCGGCTGCTGCGTAGGTGCGTGTGGCGGTCCCTCGCCGTACCGGACTGGGCGCTGGGTGGGGGCGTGCGGTGGGCCTTCGTGGTGCGGGACCGGGCGCTGGGTCGGCGCATGCGTGCGTCCGTGCGAGGGTTTGCGCGGCGGCACCGGCGCCGGCGGGACCTGCGAATAGGCGAGTGGCGGCGGATACGGACCAGCTGCGCCGTCGCGCCGCAGCACCTGGGTGGGCTCGATGCGCGGTGGTTGCGGATCACCCGCCGCCGGCGCGGCGCGCCGCATCCGGGGCTCGCCTGGCCGGCCGGGCGGCGGCACCCGGCGCATCCGCGCGTTGCGCTGGGGGTCGTCGCCGTTCATCACTGAGACTCTACTTATCGGGCGGGCTCCGGGTGCCGCGTGTGTCGGCACCGAGGTGGACGCTGTCCTCCGTAATTCGCGGGGGAAACCCAGCCGTTAGCGCGCCGGAGGAAACAGTTGCGTCACGGAAGCCACGAAACATGGCCGCGCAGAACTGTATAGCCGAGGTAGGCGATCGTGTCGATGGTCGCGTGCGCGAGCACCAGCGGCCACAGCCGGTTCGTGCGCTGCCAGTATCGTCCGAAGATGAATCCCATCACCAGATTTCCGAGCCCGCCGCCTAGACCCTGGTACAGGTGGTAGCTGCCACGCAGCAGGGCCGAGGCCAGCAGCGCGGAGTTGGCCGACCAGCCGAGCCTGCGCAGCCGGGTGATCAGAAACGCCACCACGACGACCTCCTCGGCCACCGCGTTTGCGCAGGCCGACAGGATCAGCGCGGGCAAACGCCACCAGTAGTCGCCGAGCGAGGCGGGCACGATCGTCACGCTGAAGCCCAAGGCGTGCGCGACGAGATACAGCGCGAGCCCTGGCAACCCGATGCTCGCGGCGAGCACCATGCCAGGCAGTACATCCGCGCGCCACCGGATCCGGTTCGCCAGGCCGATCAGTCGCGGTCCCATGCCGCCGCGCCACAGCAGATACAGGCCGAGCGCCGCCCACCCGGCCAGGCGCAGCACGCTGAGCAGCTGGAAGAGCAGATCGATCGTGGACTGGGTGGATCGCGACGGATTCAGCGCGACGGTCCGTCCGCGGACCCCGCCTGGTGCGAGCGCACTGTCCACCAGCGCGAGGGCCGCGTTCAGCCCGCTGAGGCCGAATGTGACGAGCAACACCACGAGGATCTCGAGTTTGATCCCGAGCCGCTCCCGATCCGTCGGCTCGGTCTCGTCCCACTCGGCACCGGACTTCGCACGCATGCGTCGAATCTATTGCGCGCGGACCGCGGGGTGCGCGGCGCGTCAGCGTCGGAATTCCTCCGATCGGGATCGGTGCGCGCGCGAACCCGGGTCCCGAGGGGGCTGGTCGACAGAACCGCGGCCATGGTCCGGCGCTGGTTGCGGCCGGCTCCGTGGACCGCGAAATCAGATGCGGCGCAGGCCGTTGAGGAACGGGCAGCCGGCCAGGGTCCGCACGGCACGGCTGAGCGCCTCGATGTCGTCGGCCGGTGCGCTGAACGGCAGGCGGAAGTCGTGGTCGCCGTCGAGTCCTTCGACGCGCAGGGTGAGGCCGTAGCGGTCGATGGCGAGCGGGTGCACGATGCCGCGCTGGAGGCTGGGCGGCAGGTGCCGGGACAGCTGGGCGAGGACGTCGGCGTGGTCGGCGTCCATGTGCTGCAGCCAGGCGGATTCCATGGCGCAGAACGGATCCGGTTGGGCCTGCCGTAGCTCGTCGCTGCTCACCGATTCCGCACCCGTCGAGTCGGCCACCACCGCGGAGCCGATCACCAGTCGCAGCAGGGTTGCGCCGTGGCCGATGTCGAGCAGGCCGGGATGCGGGTTCTCCCTGGCCACTTCGCCGGCCAAGGCGCGTTGCGCCCGCGCGGGCACCGCGCGTACCCAGCCGCGCAACCAGACCAGTGCGCGCACCGGTTCGCGTAGCGGCAGCGGTGCGTGGTCGGTCAGCTCGAGCACCGCGGGTGCTCCGCTGTCGCCCGAATTGCCCGCCAGGAACGCCGCGACCGAGGTGGTCGGCACCGCGATCACTGCGTCACCGCACTGACGCACGTGGTGCACGGAGGTGGGCGTCGTGTCGGTGCCCGGCATGGCCAACACCGCATGCTCGGCATGCGCGCAAGCGCTACGCACCCGCTCGGCGGTGGAAGGGGCGACAGTCGGGGTCGGACGCGGCATACAAACCTCCGGTAGTCGGGCGCTCAGCATGATTAGGTTACCCTAAGCTAAGTGAGGGACGTGGAATTTCGCAAGCGTTCCATGGAGCGAACTACCGCAGGCCCTGCGGATCGCCTGCGTTCGAGCCGCCTCGACGGGTTGTTACCGTGAGGACGTGGCAGAGCGGACGGAAGCGGCCGGGGAACCGGTGCTGGTGACGTTGTCGGTGCCCGCCCGGCGCAGCCTGGTCGACGATTTGGTGTGCGACGTCGGCGCAGGCGCGGTCGCGCCGATCCTCGGACTGGACGCGCCGGACGCTGAGATCGCCGATTTCCTCGCAGGTGTGGCGCACGCCGATAGCGGTTTCGTGGCACGCACTTCGTCCGGCGAACGAGCGCTGGCCATTGTCGCCGCGACGGCCGCAGCGCTGTGCGGCGACGACATCCGCGCCGCACTGAGCAACCCCGATGTCGCTTTCCTCACCGCGCTGAGACCGCCTGCGGTCGAGGCCGTTCGATCGGTCCTGCTCGCCATCGAAACCGAGGCCGTCGACCGGGTCACCAGCGCGTTGAGCGTGCTGACCGGCAGCTGAGCCGAAGAATTACGGCCGCTGTACACCCGTCGCGTGTGGCATGCTCGGCGCAATCCGCGAAGGCCGGGCGAACACGCAAGTACTGTCGTAACCGTGCCGCGAATCGCGTACTTCGGGCCGTCCGGAACCTTCACCGAGATGGCCCTCGCCGAACTCGAATCCTCGGGGGCCTTCGACGGGCCCGTCGAGCGGGTCGCCGCGCCCAGTCAAGGCGCCGCGTTGGACCTGATCCGCTCCGGCGACGTCGAGGGGGCGGTGGTGCCGATCGAGAGCTCGGTCGAGGGCTCGATCTCGGCAACACTCGACTCCCTGGCGATCGGCCCGCGCCTCCAGATCGTCGCCGAAACCGAGCTAGAGGTGAGCTTCACGATTCTCGGGAAGCCGGGGACGACCATGCGGGACGTGCGCACGCTCGCCGCGTATCCCGTGGCCGCCGCCCAGGTGCGGTTGTGGGTTTCACAGCACCTGCCGCACGCCCGGTTGTACACGTCGGCATCCAATGCCGCGGCCGCGGAAGATGTAGTGGCGGGCATTGCGGACGCCGCCGTCTCGACGGCGCTGGCGGGGGAACGACTCGGGCTGGTCGCGCTGGCCTCCGGTGTCGCCGACCACGAGCAGGCGATCACACGTTTCGTCCTGTGCACCCGACCCAGGGTGGCGCCGCACGCCACCGGAACGGACCGCACCTCGATCGTGCTCGAGCTGCCGAACGAGCCCGGTTCGCTGATGCGCGCGTTCGCCGAGTTCGCCACGCGCGGTATCGATCTGACCAGGATCGAGTCCCGTCCGACCCGAACCGGCATGGGCACCTACCGTTTCTATCTCGACTGCGTCGGACATATCGACGACACGGCGGTGGCCGAGGCGCTCAAGGCGTTGCACCGCACCGCGCGGATCCGCTTCCTCGGATCCTGGGCGGCGACCTCGGCGTCCGGCATGCCACCGCCATCGGACGAAGCGGCGGCGGAGTGGTTGGTTCAGCTGAGAAAAGGGGTGGCGGACCTGTGAGCGGAAGGTTGATCCTGGTCCGGCACGGAGAGACCGAAGGGAATGTCGCCAAGCTGCTCGACACCAGGGTGCCGGGCTTGCCGCTCACCGAACGCGGTGCCGCACAGGCGAAGACGTTCGGCGAGGGGCTGCTCGATCCGCCGAAAGTTCTGTTCAGCTCGGCGGCGTTGCGTGCACGGCAGACGGCGAACTACATCGAGGCGGCGACCGGTGTGCCCGCCACCGTGCTCGACGGTTTGCACGAGGTGCAGGCCGGTGAGCTGGAAGGACAGCACAGCGAAGAGGCGCACCGGACCTTTCAGCGAATTTACCGTGCCTGGCACAACGGCGACCTCACCCAGCGCGTGCCAGGAGGGGAATCCGGCCAGGATGTCCTGGACCGGTTTTTGCCCGCGATCGTGCAGCTGCGGGAGACCTATCTGGCGCCCGAATCGGGCGATGGCGATGTGCTGCTGGTCAGCCACGGCGCCGCCATGCGACTCGTCGGCCGCACGCTCGCCGGTGTGCAACCACCATTCACGACGAACAACCATCTGGACAACACCGAAACCATCGAGCTGGTCTCGATGCCCGACGGTGGGTGGGAGTGTATTCGTTGGGGCCGGTTCACCCCACCGTTCGGTTACGACGTCGCGCCGACTTCCGACGACCCGATGGGTTAGGCCGAACGCCCACCGGTAGTGCGACGGCCGGTGGCCCGCACCCGGGCCCGGTCGGCAGTCCGCCGCGGACGGGAATCCACCGATCGGTGCGCCCTCCCGCCACGTACGAAACGGATCTATGCTCGGCTAGTGGGCCGTTCCCGCAGATATGCCGTTGCGGCACTGTGGATCATTTTCACCGCCGGCGCTTACTTCGTGGCTGCTCAGATCGGGCTGCGACTGGCGCTGGTGGGCAACCAGGTCACCCCACTCTGGCCCCCGACCGGGGTCGGCGTTGCGTGCCTGCTGCTGCTGGGATTGCGGATCTGGCCGGGCATTGCCCTCGGCGCTTTCGCGGTGAACATCCTGCTCGGACCGACGGCGCTCGCCGTACTGATAATCGCCGCCGGGAACACACTGGCACCAGTCGCCGCGTATCTGCTGCTCGAGCGGATGGGATTCCGCCGGAATTTCGACAGGGTCGCCGAC
This sequence comes from Nocardia sp. 2TAF39, assembly GCF_052114905.1. Lineage (NCBI taxonomy): Bacteria > Bacillati > Actinomycetota > Actinomycetes > Mycobacteriales > Nocardiaceae > Nocardia > Nocardia sp. 2TAF39. The sequence goes on along the minus strand of NZ_JBFRFQ010000036.1, from coordinate 101,700 downwards.
GTGCTGGCGCTGGTCTTCCTGGGTGCCATGGTCGGAATGCTGATCAGCGCCACCGTTGGCAGCCTGACCCGCGTCGTCGCCGGCGCCACCCCCGCACACGAGTTCTGGGGGGCCTGGTCGGTGTGGTGGACCGGTGACGCGATGGGTGTGCTCCTGGTCACCCCGCTCATCCTCGTCGCCTGGTCCTGGCGAATACCCACCCGGGTCAGCCCGTTGCGGGTACTCGAGGCCGTGACACTGATTCTCGGCACGTTTGTCGTCGTTCTGGTGGCCACGCTCCAGTCGGCACACCTGCTGTTCATGATCTTCCCGTTCCTGATCTGGGCGGCACTGCGCTTTCACCTGTCCGGCGCGCTGCCGTGCGCCCTGGTCGGGTCGGTCGTCGTCATCTTCGCCGCTTCTCGGAACTTCTCCACATTCATCGGCCTCGACCTCACGGCCAAGATGATCACGCTGCAGGCATTCAACGGGTCCGTCGCCCTCACTGCCCTGCTGCACGCGACGATCACGGCGCAGCGCGACCGCGCCAGGGCAGCTCTAGATGAGGCCTGCGCGCAGCTCGCCCACGCGGCAATCATCCTGAATCGGGGCCGCCCACTGGAGGGCCTCACTGACATCCTGAACCGGGTCAAGTCACCCATCCAGTGATCCGCGCCCGGAATACAGCTGGTCGCCGATCGAGATGGGGCCCATGGGGGGCGCCAGTACCGTGCTGTCAGGACACATTGTCGGTGTCCAGCTGCCCACCCCACTCCCAGGCTGCCGACCACGGTCGTGCTGGCGACGGCGCCGCCAGCACCAGGCCTGTTACCGCTTTATCGGCGCAGGAGCCATGCACTTACCGAGTGCCGTCGCAGTGTCAGGACACCGCGTGTTCAGGAAAGCTTCGGGTTCCTCGGGAAGTCTTCGCGTTCCGGCAGTGAGTCGATCAGATCCTGTATCGCCGTGCGCAGTCGTGCGGTGGTTCCGCTGCTGAGTGAGGTCCACTTGACGCCGTCGTCGGACTTGCTTGCGGTCGCGATGAATCGTCCTGCGCGCGTGTTGAATACGGCGATGTGGTTGTCGGTCACATCCCGGGTGCCGTCGCCGTACACCACGCCGACGATCTCGGCATACGAGTGGATCTCGACCAGGGCGGCGGCCAGGGTTCTCGCATCGTGCGCAGGGTTGCCGACCTTCGTCAGTCGTTCCGCGGTGGCCGCGGCGTCACCGGTGTCTCCGAAGATCGTGGCGAGCTGGCCGGTCGGAGCGTTCATGCCGTAGAGCTCGAGTGGTTCGGCGTAGCCGAGTGCCGCAAGAACTGTGCCAGGCAGATCGATCCCCGCCTCGTCGATGACGTAGGAGTCCTGTCCGCGAAGAGCGACAACCGAGAGGTCGACGCTCTTCGCCAGACAGAAGCGACTGACGTACCCATCGACAATCAACCGCAGCGGGATGATCCAGTGCGGCCGGTTCAGTGCGCGCAGCCGGTCCTCCAGATCGAGGTGCACCACATCATCGATGAGTAGCTCCCGCTGGGTGAGGGACTCGGCGGCCGCGTCCATCGCCGCCCTGTGGTTGGTCACGTTGTCGTAGCGTCCCCTCGCGTTCAACACGACCGGGACCTCGATCTCCAGCTTCTCCAGGAGAAACTGCATCTCGTCGAGGGACAGGACGACCGCCTCGAGCGTCGATGGGCCATGGCCCGCACCGAGTACGGTCACCTAGCCGTCCCGCTGAAGTCACCACCGCCGATGACCCCATCGGCGGCAAACCGACCGTCGTTGAAGTGCTCGGTCGACCGCAGGTAGTCCCGGCCGCTGTGCTCGGTCTCCTCGTCCTCGGCGCTGCGGGCCTGGTTCCCCAGCAGGGGGTTGCCGTTGCCCGTATTCGCCGACCGGACCGGCGCCGCGTCGACCCGGTTGACCGCGACGGACTCCTGCGCTGGGGAGCCGCCACCGATCGTGCCGTTCGTGCCCCAGCCTTCCGGGAGCTTGAGGGAGCCATTGTTCATGCCCGCCGGGGATCCGGTGCCGGAGAACGACACGGCGCGGGTCGCGGCGGCGCTACCGGCGGTAGCCACACCGGCGCCCATGGCCATCGGAGCGATGCCGACCATGGCGGGCGCGGTGTTGGTGGCCGCGGCGATCGCGCTGCCCGCGACATTTCCGACGGTCGAAACACCGGTGGTGGCGATCGAACCGACAGCCTGGGCGGCCTGTGTGGCAGCGCTCGCCACGCCGGGGTTGCTCAAGAACGCCTGCGTGGCGGCAACGGCGGTCTGGATCGGATCGGCCGGGACCTCGAACGCCGCGTCTGCCGCTTGCCCGGGGCTGGCCGTTCCGGCGCCGCTGGCGATCGGTGGCGGCATCAGGAACTCGGCGGGGGTCGCGAGCATGGCGCTTGTCGCGGCCTCGTAGGTCTCCATGACCAGCGCGGCACGGATGTCCATGAGGTTCCTGGCGACCTCCGCGGCTTCGAAGGCGCCGGTCAACACCCCCGGCGGGTTCGCGGAGGCGGCCAGGGCGGTGTTGACGGCCGCGATCTCCGGCGGGCTCGGCATAGCCAACGCGGCGACGGTGTATGCGATGACGTTCCCCGCAGCCTTCGCACCCATCGCGGCCGCTTGGACGCCCTGCTGTTCGGACCAGCCGAGGAAACCTGTGAGCCTGCTCAGGGCGGCGATACCGTTGATGCCCTGCATGCCGACTCCGAGTTCGGCCATCACCCTGGCGACAGTCGTTGTCGCGTCGACCCAGGCGGCGGTGAGACCGCCCCAGGCGGTGGCGGCCGCCGAGATCGGAATCGCGTGCGCGCCCGCGTGAAGGGTGGCCGAATTGATCTCCGACGGTCGGGCGGCCCAGATCACCCCGGTGACTCCTGCAACCATGTTTGTCTTCTCCCCTGACTAGATGCTGCTGACGGGTGGTCTCGGTGTCGGAACTACACCTGGATGGCGTTGATGCCTGTGGCCCGCACCACATCTCCGGCGATGTGCTGGGCCAACTGCATGCGCAGCGTTGCGGCGGCGTGGTGGCATTCCAGAATGGCCTGCGCGACAGCACGATCGTGGGACATCGCCCCTTGGTTGAAATGACCGGCGCCGAGGAACGAGACTTCCTCCGCGCCAGAGGGCAGCACGTGCGTCGCGGGCGCGGTTATCGCTGCTGCGGCGGCCAGTCGCTCGGCAACGAGGTCGAGTTCGGCCGCGGCGGCGAGAATGGCTTCGGGTGCGATCAGTACGTGTCCGACCATGACTCGACTCCTTCTAGTGGTTATGGGGCGGAACCACGAGAATTCCCCCTACGAGTGATAGGACGCGACAGCAACGCGATCGGTTCCATCGAATCCCCTACTTTCCGGTCTCCCTGCCGATTACACACCCATCGTTCCGGGTACGCCATTCAGCTCGGTCAAGACTAGCCCCATCCCAGCTCATGCAGACGGTCTTCGTCAATCCCGAAATAGTGTGCGATTTCATGGATCACAGTGATCGCCACCTGTCGCACCACCTCCGATTCGTCGGCGCAGATGTCGAGAATGGCCGCGCGGTAGATCGTGACGGTGTCCGGAAGCGTTCCGCCGTAATGGCTGTCGCGTTCGGTGAGCGCGATGCCGTGATAGAGCCCGAGTAGGTGTGGATCCTCCGGATCGCGCGGTTCGATCAGCACGACCACGTTGTCGATCGCACGGGTCAACTCAGGCGGGATGAGATCGAGCGCGTCACCGACCAGTTCCTCGAACCGGTCCGCGGACATCGAGACGGGCATCGGCGCCGGTCTACCTCGGCTTGGACTGCGGCGGCAGCGGGGCTGCGCCGGGCAGCGGCGCGGGGGTCGAGCGCCCGCTGTTCGGCGGCGGCACCGGTGCCTGGCCGTTGATCAGGATGTCCCCCTTGGCCGAACCGGTGATCGGCGCGAAGCCTTCCCGATCGGCCCCCTTGCCGAGCATGCAATCCAGCTTGCGGCTGCCCGCCATCCAGCTGCGGGCGTCGATGTAGTCGAAGAACAGAGTCAGCGTCTTGTTGCGGATCACGTCCGGGCCGCCGAGATAGTCGGTCGAGGTCCGCGCGCACTCCTCCTCGACGAGTTTGTCCTGCTCCTCCTTCGGCGGCGGTCCGCCGTTGAAACGCGTGCCCAGGTCGATGGTGGAGACGATCTCCACGGCGTGAGGCTGTGCGCAATCCACCGGATCGGTCGGCAGGTTCTGGTTGATGCCGAGGCACATGCCCGGCTCGTACACCTTGGACTGGTCGTGCTCGGCGGCGCGGCCGACCGAAGGTGGCGTGCCCGCGCTGGCCGCTACCTGCAGTCCGCAGCGCAGCGTGCGGTCACCGTGCTGCCAGCCGTCCGGGCTGGGATACATCAGGCCGACGATGTATTTGCCGCGCGGATCGAAGTGCCCGGACATGTACTCCTGCACCGCCGGAACGCAGTGCTCCTCCTTCAGTTCGGTGAGCCGCAGTGAGTCCGGGAACCGCGAGCCGGGGCCGAACTCCTTGCCCGGATACCTGCTCATGTCGATATCGGCCGCGACCTCGAACATGTGCTTGCTCGAGCAGTTCACCTTGACCAGGTCGGACCGATCACTCCTGGTCCAGCTCAGGCAGTCGCCCGTCGCGGCGGTGCCGAACTCCTTGTCCAGCACGGTCTGCGCGGGCGAGCCCGGGTTGTGCGCCTCCAGGCCCTCGTTGTCGAAGCCGGTCACGAACAGCGTCACCAGGGCAGCCAGAACCGCGCCGCCGGCCACCGCGAACAGACCCCAGCGCAGGGTCGGCGCGGACAGATGCAGGTCGCCGTCGGACACCGCGGCCTTCGCGGAATCGAACAATCGGCGAACCTCGTCGGCGCGCGTCGACGCGCCGCGCCTGAGCTTCTGCGGGGGCACATGTGCGGGTGACATCGCGATCCATCATGGCAGTGTCTGCGCCGCGGTGCTACGACCTGGCCTGATCGACACGAGCCCCGCGCGTCGGGTCAGCCGCGCAACGCCGAAAGGAAGATCCCGGGCAGCCTGGCCGGGTTGGCGCTCGCGTAAAACTCGGTCAGCCTCCGTCCGGTCGTCGCGGCGGTGGCGTTGTCGACGAACCACGGCGGCTTCGGCGAGAGGGCGGGCTCGCCGTGCAACAGCGAGCGCGGCACGGGCCGGAATGGACCGCGCACCACCGTGCGCTCCACGTCGTTCAGGAGAAAAGCGTTGTGCACCATGCCGATTCCGCTCTGCACGTCGTCCAGGGTGTGCCCGGGGAAGGCGCCCCATGCCGCGCGCGGCGCGAGGAAGGCAAGCCCGGTCCAGGTGTTCACCGCGATCGCGCCGTAGCGCAGCCGCTCGATCGCGCGGTCGAAGCCGATGCCGAGCCTGCGGATGGTCGCCGGATGGGCGATGACGTTCGCGCCGAGCGTTCCGGTCAGCTCGGTGTTCGCGAACTCCACCGCACGGTGCAGGAACTCACCGCCCGCGTAAGGCAGTTCGACCACGCCGAGCACGGGCGAGAAGTATTCGGTACGCAGCAGCGGCGTGTCGGTGCGCGGCAGCTGCTCGACCAGGACCCGGCCCGCGCCGGGGCCGAGGCGCTCGGCATCCGGATAGGACGCAAGCGCGTCCGCGACACGCCCATCGCTGCCCGGGTAGTACGCGGCACGCTGCGGCGCCCGCTCGATCGCGGCACGCAGCTCGGCGAGGAATTTGTCCTTGCGATCCCAGTCCGCGCCGAGCACGATCGCCTGCGCGGCGACGCAGTTGTAGCCGCCGTTGTGCAGCCGGTGGGTCGCCACATGCTGGGCTTGGTAGCGCAGATCGGCGTCGGACCAGTCGCCGGGCACCACGATGGTCGGTGAGACGCCGCCCAGCTCGCTGGTGATCGGTTTGTCCAGCAGCGGCCGGTGCTCCTTCTTGCGCTCCAGCCCCTCCAGGCCCGGGCCCCACACGATCGCGTCGTGCGTGTGCGCGCTCCCGGTCATGTGCACGTGCGCGACGTCGTCGTGGTGTACCAGGTAGCTGCCCTCCGCCGCGCCCCCGGTGAGAATCCGCAGCACGCCCAGCTCGAGCAGCGGCGCGAACACCATCTCGAACACCGTGTACAGCGGGTCGGTGATCGGGTTCAGCTTCAGCGCGACCACCCGGTTGTGCGCGTACAACTCGTAGAGCGCGTCGAGCGGCGCGATAGAGGTGATGTTGCCCGCGCCGAGGACGGCGCCGATGCCGCCGGTCGTGGTGGGATCGAGCTGGGCGAGCCCGGCCTGTTTGCGCGCGGTCTCCGCGTCGACGCCGGGACGCAGCCACACCTCGCCGCGGAAGCCGTTGAGCAGGAGCCGGTCGTACACGCCCCGCGGAAGGATCGGCACCGCGATCCGTCCGCCCGGCGCTTCCCGCAGTGCGATGCCGGTCAGCGGGCTGTATCCGGTCTCCAGCGTGGAGAGGCTCGCCGAGAGCGCGGCGGTGGCCTGCAACAGGGCGAGCGGTCCGGACATCCACTCCTCGCCGACCAGCGGCGAGTCCTCGTCCAGTCCCTTGATGGTGCGTGCCGCCCGTACCCAGTCCTCGGCGAAGCGTCCGGTTCGGGCATGGATCTCGTCGAGCAGTTCGCGGCGACGGCGCAGCGAGGTCGCGGCCCATGCCTTCTCGCCCGCGCAGAGGTCGGCCAGCGCGTTGTCGATGGCTGTCTCGTCGAAAGGGGTACCCACAACCCAACTATGCGCGCGATCCTGGGCCGTTGGCTCACATCCTGGGATATCGGCGTGAAAAGGCAACACGGCGACCACTAGGCTGATGGCCCATGATCGACCTCCGATTCCTGCGGGACAACCCCGACGCGGTCCGTGCCTCGCAGCGCGCCCGCGGCGAAGACCCCGCCCTCGTCGACGCCCTGCTCGAGGCGGACGCGGCGCGACGTGCCGCGGTGGCCACCGCGGACAACCTGCGTGCCGAGCACAAGGTGATGGGCAAGCTGATCGGTAAGGCGAGCAAGGAGGAGCGGTCCGCGCTCCTCGCGCAGGCGCAGGAGATGTCGGTCAAGGTCAAGGAGGCCGAGGTCGCGCAGCACGCCGCCAACGCCGACCTGGACGCCGCGCACCGCGCCATCTCGAATGTGGTGCAGGAGGGTGCGCCCGCGGGCGGCGAGGACGACTACGTCGTGCTCGAAACCGTCGGTACGCCAAGGGGGTTCGACTTCGAGCCGAAGGACCATCTGGAGCTCGGCGAGTCGCTCGGCCTGATCGACATGGAGCGCGGCGCGAAGGTCTCGGGCGCGCGGTTCTACTTCCTCACCGGCTATGGCGCGCTGCTGCAACTGGGTCTGCTGCAGCTGGCCGCGCAGAAAGCCGTGACCAACGGCTTCACCATGATGATCCCGCCGGTGCTGGTTCGTCCGGAGATCATGGCGGGCACGGGGTTCCTCGGCAAGCATTCGGCAGAGGTGTACCACCTCGAGGACGAGGACCTCTACCTCGTCGGTACCTCGGAGGTGCCGCTGGCCGGCTACCACGCGGACGAGATCCTCGACTTGAGCGGCGGGGCCAAGCGGTATGCGGGCTGGTCGTCGTGTTTCCGCAGGGAGGCGGGCAGCTACGGCAAAGACACCCGCGGCATCATCCGCGTGCACCAGTTCGACAAGGTGGAGATGTTCGTCTTCACCACTCCGGAGGAGGCCGACGCCGAGCACCAGCGGCTGCTCGAGTGGGAGCGGGACATGCTCGCGGCCGTCGAGGTGCCATATCGGGTGATCGACGTCGCCGCCGGTGATCTGGGCAGCTCGGCCGCGCGCAAGTTCGACTGCGAGGCATGGGTGCCCACTCAGCAGACCTACCGGGAACTCACCTCGACCTCCAACTGCACCACCTTCCAGGCCCGTCGTCTCGCCGTCCGCTACCGCGATGAGAACGGAAAGCCGCAGATCGCAGCCACTTTGAACGGTACTTTGGCGACGACTCGCTGGATCGTGGCGATACTGGAGAATCATCAGCAAGCCGACGGCTCGGTGCGTGTTCCGGCGGCACTGGTTCCGTTCGTCGGCACCGACGTGTTGCGACCGCCGAACTAGGCGCGCGCAATGATCTTCAAGTGAATAGCCACCGGTTCGCCGCACCGGATTCCCGGGATGTGGCAACCGCCGAGATCCGTTGTGTCTAGGCTATTCCCTGTGCGAGGAATCGGGTCTCGCGGCGATACCCGAACTCGGGTACGGGCCGCGTCTGCGCTGGCGACAGCTATGGTCATGGCTCGGACTACCGGGGCGTTCTACGTCATGGGTGGGATTCTGGGTCTGCTGATTACCGGAATCGCCCCTGGCGACGAGGGTAATCGGGCGCTGGTTGGTGGGGCGGCAGCGGTAGCGCTGGTGCTCGGTCTCACGCTGCTCGCATGGGGGCCACGGCTGCCCCATACGATCCACCACGTCTACGTCGCCATCGCGACGGTGCTGGTGACGATCGCGGTGCATTCGTTCCCGAACACGGTGGGCGCCATCAGCCTCGCCGCGTTCTACGTGTTCATCGCATGCGATGCCGCGCTGTTCTTCGCCTGGTCCCAGGCGGCGGCCCACATCGCTTTCGCGCTCGTCCTGTGTCTGTGGGTGCTGCCCGCGCGGCCGGTGACCCCCGCGCTGCCATGGTGGTCGGGCCTGATACCGGCGGGGGTGACCGTCGGCGTCGGCGTGGTCGTCGGTGTGCTGACCAGAATGGCGTCGGAGGCCGACATCGACGTGCTCACCGGCCTGCTCAACCGTCGCGGCTTCGATCGGGCACTGAACACCGCGATCGAGCAGGCCACTCGGAACGGGCACGGCCTGGCGCTCGTGCTGGTCGACCTGGACCGCTTCCAGAAGATCAACGATCATCTCGGTCACCGTGCGGGCGACGCGGTCCTGCAGCGGGTCGCCGACACCTGGTCCAAACTGCTCGCCCCGGATCAGCGACTGGCCCGCTACGGTGGCGACGCGTTCGCGCTGCTGCTGCCGAGCACCACCGAGCAGGCCGCGATCTTGCTCACCGAACAGCTCCGCGCGGCGGTGACCACCGGGTGTTCGGCAGGCGTGACCTCCTGGCAGCCGGGAGAGTCCGGATCGCTGCTGGTCAGCCGGGCGGACGTCGGCCTGTACCGGGCCAAGCAGGCGGGTCGCAACCGGACGGTGCTCGAATCTTCCCGGCAGCTGCCGCTGGCGGTGGAACTGCGCGAGGCGATCGACCGAGGCGCGCTCGACGTGCACTACCAGCCGATCGTCAGCCTGACCGAGGGCGGCGGCAAGGCGGTCGGCGTCGAGGCGCTGCTGCGCTGGTCCTCCAGTGCGCAGCCGGACGTCACCACCGAGGGTCTGATCCGCGTCGCCGAGGAGTACGACCTGATCGCCGATCTGGACGAACTGGTGCTGCGCAGGGCATGCGCGGACGCGGCGCGGCTGCAGGAGACCTTCGCCCAGCTCGACCTGACGTTGAACGTGAATGTCAGCGGGCTCGAGCTGGCCGAGTCCGATTACGCCGACCGGGTGGCGAGCATCCTCGCCGGTACCGGCTGGCCCGCCGATCAGCTGGTGCTCGAGGTGACCGAGAGCGAGCTGGCCGCCGAATCCCAGACCGCGATCGCGAATCTGCATACTTTGCGTGAGCGGGGCGTGCGCATCGCCATCGACGACTTCGGTACCGGGTACTCCTCGCTGAGCAGGCTGGCGACCCTGCCCAGCGACATCCTCAAGGTCGACCAGTCCTTCGTCGCCGCGATCCGCTCGGACTCGCCCGCGCCGCCACTGCTCGGCGTGATCGCCGCCCTGTCCAGCGCGCTCGACCTGCAGGTGATCGCCGAGGGCGTGGAAACCGAATACCAGGCCGCGGTGCTCACCGAGCTGGGTTTCGCGCTCGCCCAGGGCTACCACTACAGCGACTCGCATCCGGTGTCCGAGCTGATCAGCGACCTCAACGAGCACCAGGGCCGGGTCGGCCCCGGCGTCGCGGACCGAGAACTCGGCGACGGCGACTCGATCCACGCCAACGGCTGGGTGCCGATGCCTTGATTCCGTTGGCGCTCGTGTGGCTGATTCATTCGACGCGGGTGCCTTGATCCCTTTGGTGTCGTGTGGCCGATCCTGTTGACGCGGCGAGTTAATTCTGTTGACGCCGTGTTGCGACGGCGTACATGCATGACGACATGCGTTTGCTCGTCTACGGCTGTTGATTCGCCAAATCGCTGCGCGCCCGGTCGACGGGTAGCGCCCCACCTCGCAGCCCGTCAGCCTGCGCTCGCTGACGGTTCGGGCGGTGCTCTTCAAAGGCATCGGTGAATTGATTCCGCTCTACGCACTGTATGCCCTGCTATTCGCCGACCATGGGATGAGCACGGGGCAGATTTCACTGCTGTTCGCGATGTGGTCTACGACGTCGTTCCTGCTCGAGGTGCCCTCCGGGGCGTGGGCCGACATGGTTTCGCGGTGTGCGCTGCTCGTACTGAGCGGTGTGCTGCTGACCGCGGGCTTCACACTGCGGACCGTCACGCCTACCTTCGCGGGTTTCGCCGCTGGATTCGTGCTGTGGGGCACCTCGGGCGCCTTGGCCTCCGGTACGTTCGAGGCGCTAGTCGCGTTTTGCCGCAGCCGTATGCCACGCGTCGAGGGGGATCCGCCCGGTAGCGTGCGGGGCATGACCGCGCAGGTGAGACTCGGAGTGCTCTTCGGGTTCGGTATCGGCGCCGGTGTCGCGGTGCAGGGGCGGATCAATGGTGCGCTCGGTGCGCGGCTGCACGACGGGATTGCCGCCGCCACCATCAGTTTCGGCACCGGGCTCTTGGTGCTCGCGGTGGCCTTCGCATTCAATGGGCGGCTGCGCGACGGCGCGCGGCGGGTGCGGCGGGCGTTGTCCGACGGCGTGCTGCGGCCGTGGCAGCTGCTCGGCGGTTTGTGTGGCGCGTTCTTCGTCGCGTGCCAGGGTCTCACCGTCGTGGCCATCGGCGTCACGGCGTTCACTGTGGCGACCGTCGCGGGACAGTTGCTCAGCAGCCTGGTGGTCGACAGGCTCGGACTCGGCCCGGGCGGCCGCACGCCGATCACGGCGTTGCGCCTGGGCGGCGCGGCGCTCGGCGTGCTAGCAGTGCTGGTGGCCGAATTCGGCCACACCAGAGCCACCGGTGGCCTCTCGGTCCCGGATGCGCTGCGCGGCGCACCAACCGCGCTGCTGGTCGTGCTGCCCGCGCTCGCGGGGATCGGCCTGGCCTGGCAGCAGGCGGTGAACGGCAAGGTGGGTGCGGTCGGTGGGCCGTTCTCGGCGACCATCGTCAACTTTTGCGTAGGCCTGCTCGCCCTGCTCGTCATCGAGGCCGCAGTGGTCTCGACCGCTAGCGGTCCAGCCGAATTCCCCACCGAACCATGGCTCTATCTCGGCGGGTTGATCGGCGTCGCCTTCATCGCCCTTGCCGCGTGGACCGTCCGCTGGATCGGCGTCCTGCTCCTCGGCCTCACCTCGGTGGCGGGACAGCTGATGGCTTCACTCGTCCTCGACGTCCTCACCCCGACCAGCGCGGGCCTGTCGGCCACCGCGATCGTCGGCTGCGTGCTGACGCTCGTCGCGGTCGGCATCGCCACTCGGTCGAAGTCCTGAGTCGGTGGTGCCGTGGTCGCCGCGCCGGCGGTCATGCCGTTGTGGAAGGCCGGGTGGCTGCGCGGCAGGGACGGCGAGCAGGCGTTGCGCGGAGGAACTGGCGGTCGGGCCTGGTGCTCAGGCCAGCTTGCGTGAGCGCAGTTCGTGCCCCTTGGACGTCTTACACCGTCCCGACTCCAGATCCCACTGCCAGCCGTGCAGGTTGCAGGTGAGGGTGTTCCCCTCCACCACACCGAATTTCGACAGGTCCGCCTTCAGATGCGGGCAGCGTCGCTGGACTTCCCAGCCGTCGAGTTCGGTGGAGGCGGAATCGTCGTGCGCTTCGGCGAACCAGCCGTCGGCGTAGGCGATCCGCTCGTCGGTGAGGCATTTGAAGAAGGTGTAGAGGAATTCGTTGTATCCGCCGATGCGCCAGGCCTGGAAGCGGGTGGACAGGAAGATGGTGTTCACCCAGTCCGGCTCGTTGTCGCGCAGCACCGTGTGTACCAGTTCCGGTGCGATACGGAAGCCGTAGCGGTACTTGCCCTCGCCTTCGATCGGGCCACGCACGACCCGCTTGGGGAAGTCGAGCACCACAGTTTCCTCGCCCATCACCAGGCCGACCGGGTAGCCGATGCCGTCGCAGATCAGATCGCTCTGCGCCATGATCGGTTCGAACAGCTTCCGCAGCGGTTCCAGCAGTGAGCCCTTCGCGGTGGCCCAGGTCGCCTTCTCGACTATCAGGTCCGACGCGTGTCGTTGCGCCATCCGCTCGATGTATTCGGCCTTGTTGCCGTAGATGTCGGCGGGATCGCTCGGGTGGGTCAGCGTCAGCTCGGCGCCGTGCACGTCGGCGACCGAACCGGGGATAATCAGGATCCCCTGGGAGTTGCCGTGGATCCGCATCTGCTCCAGGAAGACCACCTGGTCCGGGAAGATGTTGCCCTCGTCGCCGCGGTCGTCGTTGAGGTAGCGCAGCTCATCGTCCAGGAACACGGGCGGGCCTGCCGAGGGCACCACCCAGGTGGCGCCGACCTGTTCGACGTAGCTGCGCGCCCGGTCCATGCCGCGCTGACGTTTCTGCTTGCCGAAGTTCGACTTGGTGCGGGCCGGGATGTCGTAGACCATCGGGTACCAGATGGCGCCCGAGTACTGCAGCAGGTGGATATCGACGTGACCGAACGCCTCGTGCAATACGTCCATGTCGACGGGGCGGGCGTCGTTCATGTTGAAGCAGGTGGTCTCGCCGTCGGAGACGACAAGTCCGGAGTCCCCGATCGGTCCGTCGGCCGGCGCGCGCAGCGCGATGATCATGATGTCCAGCTCGCCGCCCGGCCCGGTCACCGTGTGTTTGACCGAGTCCTCCGTCTCGACGAATTCGTGAAAGCCGAGCTTCTCCAGTTCCCGCCGCAGGTCCGGCACCGGATAGTCCGGCAGCAACACGGTCGCGTCCTTGTTGACGTACTTCGCCAGGTGCCCCGCGTCGAAGTGGTCACGGTGCAGGTGCGAGACATACAGGAAGTCGCAATTGCCCAGCTCGTCCCAGTCCAGCTCAGTGTTGTCGGGGAACGGGAACCACGAACCGAAGTACGCGGGGTTGACCCACGGATCGCAAAGGATCGACCCGGCCGCGGTGCGGATGTGGAATCCGGCGTGTCCGACGCTGGTGATCTGCACTAGCTGCTCCTCCTGACCGTTACCAGCCAACCAGGGTAGTGGTTACGGCGAAACGTCGCCGATGCAGTAGCCGTCCGGGCCGGACAGCAGAGTGAAGGTGCGGGTCTGCGTCACACCGGAGGAGTCGGTCACCGGAACCAGCACCGCGATGTAGTTCGTGCGCAGCTGCTCCGAGCGGATCTCCTGGTCGGCGAACTTGGTGGTCCCGGTGAGCATGCCCTGGTTGTCGGCCAGCGGCGCGGAGACCGGACGCCCGGTGCCCGTGGGATCCCAGGTGGCCGGGGACGCCTTGCAGATCAGTGGGTAGGCGCCTTCCTTGTCGGCCGGGTCGAGCGGGGCGCCGACGAACCTGGCCAGGTAGCGGCGCACGGTGTGCCTGGCGTCGGCATCGTTGTACTCGATGTCCGCGCCCGCCACGGCGACCCGAGGGCAGGCGTAGCCGGTGTCGACGACGGCGCGGTCCACGGCGACCGTGGCGGTCCGGCTCTTCCAGACGACCATGTCCTGGGTTGATATGCCGGGCTGGGCAAGGGCGGTCAGGATGGCCTCCTGGTTCTCGTACATGCCGGCCACGTTCCGCGGCGCGATGGTCCAGCATTTCGCCTGCAACTCGGCAGTGGTGTCGGATGTCAGGTCGGCTGCCCAGCGCTGCACGGCGGCCGCGGCGGCGGGCAGTCCGGGGACCGCGCCGACCGGCGGAGCGTCGGCGGGAACCTGGGGGAGTGTCGAGGTGCTCGGTGGCGCGGTGATCGAAACGGCGGCCGGTGGCGTCGTGCCGCGCGCGCTCGCCCTCGGCGTGCTGTCGTCCGGAATGCCAACGGCGGAGTCGCAGCCGGTCAGCAGGACAGCGCCGGTCAGCGCCAAGCCGCCGAGCAGCACCCCTCGCGCCCGCGCGATCCGAGGTCCGGCTTGCCTGTACTGGATCGACGCTGCGGCCACCCCGTCCGAGGAGCGGGGTCGCGACGTTGCCGCCCGATCTCGATCCCGCGTTTTCCGCTCGTGTTCAAGCGGTTTCGGTCGAGCACGTTCCACTGCGGCGATCCTCTTCTCTAAGGCGTGTGGTCGGGTGATCGGGTCGTCTCCGCTCCGGCGCGGCGCGCGGTGGCGGCGTGCTGCCGGAGGGGACAGGCAGCGACTACGCTAGCGGAATGGTGGAACCCGTCTACCGGACGATCATCGGGCTGGCCCGTACCGTCTTCTTCCTCGAAGGTTTGAAGTTCAGCGTCAAGGGCGATGAACACATTCCCGCGCGGGGTGGTGCCGTGTTGGCGGTGAACCACACCGGCTACATGGATTTCACCTATGCGGGCCTACCGGTGCGCACGCCCAAGCGATACATCCGGTTCATGGCGAAGAAGGAGGTCTTCGACAACAAGATCTCCGGTCCGATCATGCGGGCGCTCAGGCACATTCCGGTGGACCGCTCCGCGGGCGCCGATTCCTACCAAGCCGCGGTCGAGTATCTGCGCCGCGGCGAGCTGGTCGGCGTGTATCCCGAGGCGACCATCAGCCGCAGCTTCGAGATCAAGGAATTCAAGTCCGGCGCGGCGCGCATGGCGACCGAGGCGGAGGTGCCGATCATCCCGATCGTCATCTGGGGTGCCCAGCGGGTCTGGACCAAGGGTTTTCCAAAGCGTCTCGGGCGCACCAACACTCCCATCTCGATCGTGGTCGGCGAGCCGATCCAGCCGTACGAGCCCGTCGCCGAACTCACCGCCGAGCTGCGCTCGACAATGCAGGACATGTTGCTGGATCTGCAGAAGGACTACGTGCACGAACCAGGCGCGTACTGGGTCCCCGCCCGGCTCGGCGGCAGCGCCCCTACCCTGGAGGAGGCGGACGCCATGGATGTCGCCGAAGCGGAGGCCAAGGCCGCGCGCAAGGACGCGGCTCAGTAGTAACAGGAGTTCGGGTGGCGCGGGAACCGGTTTACGACATCCGCACCGGGCTGGCCCGCACCATCTTTCTGGCGCAGGGTTTGCGGATCGATATCGAAGGCCAGGATTGCATCCTGCGCTCCGGCGGTGCCGTGCTCGCCGTCGCGCCACGAGTCATGGCTCCAGATATAGCTGCTCGCACGGCAATCTCGGATACCCGTCGGTGTCGTCCATGGACACTTGCACCGAGTCGTGCCAGTGCCGAGCGCGCCACTCTTGGACGAACAAGCACGCGGCGGTGACGCACGCGACGAAATCCAAGCGGGCACCGTGCCAGAAGACCGAGAGATGAACATCCCTCTCGGACGGGATCGGGGATTTCTGGCGCTCATCATGGTTCATCGTTGCCGCTCCTTTTACCGCCCATAGTGGTATTCGTGGCACACCCGCTTCCAGAGGGCGTGGGGATCCAGTCGAAGTACTCACTTGCGCGGGCGTCTCCGAAGCAGGTTTCGGTGCCTTCGGGTGGCGCACGCTGAGAACGTAGATCACGCCGTCGACCGCGAACCAGGTGGCGGAAGCACCGATTTCGTGGTGTTCCGCGTCGGAGCCTCAGCTCTCATGACCTGCCCGGTGCTGCACACCGTCGTCGGCAACCCCGCTGCGATGGCGGGCCGACTGCTCGCCGACCTCAGCAAGAAGGACAAACATTAGGCATCCGGATACTGCCCTACTCCGCCCCTGAACCTCGCGACGCCCGGTATATCAACATGATTTGAACCGCTGGGTTTTTTTATCAAAGCACTACTGGCCGTGGGTCTTGGCCAACGCTTCGGTGAGGCGTGCCCGGACGACGTCCAGCGCGGCGATCTTTTCTTCGACCACAGTAAGCCTCCGGGCGATGACCCGCGCGCTTGCTGGGCAGACGGGGCCGTCGGTGACTTCTCCATCGAGACAAGGCCCGAAGGTCCGGATGTCATTGCTGGTCAAGCCGATCGAGAGCAGTAGTTTGATGTTGCCTACCTGGGCGACCGTCGACTCGTCGTACGCCCGGTAACCGTTCGGCGCTCGTCGGGGGTGCAGCAAGCCCTGCTGCTCGTAGTACCGCAGTGCGCGAATGGTAGTCCCTGCCTTGTCGGCCAGTTCTCCGATCAGCATCGTTCTATTCTCATCCTCCCGCACCGAGGCCGCCATCGACGCGAATGATCGTGCCGGTGAGGTAGCTGGCCGCAGGACGCGTCGCGTTCACGATCCACCATGCGATCTCCTCCGGCTGAGCTACCCGCCGGAGGGGGATTCGGGCCCGAAGCTCCTTTCCCGCCGCCGCGATCTGTTGGTCTGAGAAACCGGCGTGGCTCAGCACCGGCGTCGCAGTAATCCCGGGAGCTACCGACACGACACGTATGCCACGCTGCGCGAGCTCGACAGCCCACGTATGGGTCAGGAAGTCGAGGGCCACCTTCGTCGATCCGTAGATCGAGTTGTTCGGCCAGCCATGGTGCGGCGGGTTGGAGGTGACGTTGACGATCGAGCTGTCGGGCGTCAGATGCGGCAGGGCGTGCTGGGTGAGGAACACCGGGGCGAAGAGGTTCGTCGCGACCTGTTGTTCGGCGATGTTCCGGTCGATCGCACCGAGCGGGGCCGGACGCGTGATCGCGGCGTTGTTGACCAGGACATCGATGCGGCCGAACGTGTCGAGTGCGGCGGCGACGATGCTGACTGGGGCATTTGGCGCGGCGATGTCGGCCACGTACGTCCGGATATTCGGGTGTTGTTCCGCGGTTTCCGCCAGGCGTTCGGCGGTCCGGCCGACGATGAGGACCTCGGCGTCCGCGGCGGCGAACTGCCGGGCCGTCGCGCGGCCGATCCCGGTACCTCCCCCGGTGATGAGTACCGCCCGGCCGTGCAGGGTGTTCGTCTCTTCCATGCTCGGGACGCTAAACCGTGACTCCGGCGTAAAGGTCAAGGGCGGGGACGATGGGCGCTGGCGCCGAACACCGTCGAATCCGAGTTCGCCGCGGCTGACGACTCTTGAACCACCCCGGCTTTCAATGCGGGCCCTCAGCGCAGCTTGCTCAGCGGCTTGCATGGGCTCGGAGCGGGCAGGCGACCGCGGAAGAACATGGTGGGTGGGACGCCCATCAGGGTTCGGAAATCCGCTGACATATGGGATTGGTCGTAGTAGCCGTTGGCGGCGGCCAATTCGGCCCACGGGATGGTTCCAGCATGGGACAGGATCTTGCGTACGCGATCGATGCGGGCGAAGTGCTTGGGGGAGACGCCGATTCCGCTGGCGAACAGGTTTCGGAGTTGGCGTTCGCTGACCGACAGTCGCGCCGCGACCTCGGGCACCGAAACGGGTTGGTCGGCCGAGATGGCGGCCACGGCGGTGGCGAGGAGATGGCGGTGCTCGCGCTGTGCCGGATCGTCGACGATCCGGTGCGGCAACTCGTCCTCGAGGTACCGGAGGACCTCGTCAGGTGCTAGTTCGACCAGCTCGGTGGCGAGGTCGGCGGCGAGGCCTGGCAGGTCTTCGAGCCGCACGGTGCGATCGGTGAGGTCCGCGGCGGGCACGCCGAGCAGCGAACGAACGGCGCCGGGCGCCAGACGCAGGCGGACACATCCCGCAGGCTTCTTCGGCTGCGAATAGGTCGCCTTGGTTTGCGGCCCGACGACGAGCGCGTCGCGCGGTCCGGCGTGCTCGGCACGCAGCACGATCGTGGTCGCCGTCTGTGGAACGTGCGCCAACGGTTCGGGCAGGTCGAGCACCGTCGGAATCCGGGAGAGTTCGGCGAGCCAGGGACGCAGCGACTCCGGCGCGGGCTCGGACGTCTCGACCAGGTCGGCCGTCACGACGGGCGGCGGGTGCAGCATGGCGGTCACCGCATCCACTCTAAGCAGACCGCCGTCCGGGTGGTGTGCCGAAATTTCCTAGAGACCTGGGCGTATACGGGGCACGGTTGTTCGCATGATCGTGATCACCGGTGCGACAGGCACTATCGGCAGTGAAATCATCCGGCAGCTGGCAGACCGTGGCGAGCAGGTCCGAGCAGTGACCAGGGACCCGGGTCGCGCCGAGGTCCCTGCGGGCGTCGAAGTGGTGCGCGGCGACTACACCGACCTCGCGTCCATCGCGGCGGCCATGACAGGCGGCGATGCCGCGTTCATCGTCGGAGTGCTCGGCCCGGAGTACGCCGAGGCCGACCGCGCCCTGATCACCACGGCCCGCGATGCGGGGATCGGCCGCATCGTCAAGCTCTCCGCCATCGGCACCGGCGAGACGGGCCTCGGCCGGGTCGGGACCTGGCATCTGCCCGGTGAGCAGGCCGCGCGCGAAAGCGGCGTGGACTGGACCATTCTGCGCCCCAGCTCTTTTGCCTCCAACACACTGAGCTGGGCTCGAGCCATCCGTTCCGGAAACCCGGTGCCGAACATGACCGGCCGGGCCACGCAGGGCGTCATCGACCCACGCGACGTCGCCGCGGTAGCGACCGAGGCGCTGGTGTCCGCCGAGCATGTGGGCCGCGTCTACACGCTCACCGGTCCGGAGCTGTGCAGCACCCACGACCTGGCCGCGACCTTGGCCGCGGTCGTCGGACATCCGGTGGAGGTCGTCGATATACCGGAGGCCGACGCGCGCGAGCACATGCTCGCGGCCGGAATGTCCGCCGAATTCGCGGACGGAGCACTGGCGGGTCAGGCCTACGTCCGCGCGGGACACAACGCGATCGTCACCGATGATGTGCGCCAGATCCTCGGTCGCGCCCGCACATACGCCGAATGGGCTGCCGATCATGCGAGGGCGTTCGGCGCGGACGTGACCGCGGTGGCGAAATGAGCCTTGTTTGATGTGACCGCTATCACAGCCCTGCCCGGACGGGATGGCATCACGCGTGCCTTCCCGTCCGGTGTTTCCGCTACTGGGCGGTTGAGCGGAAGGTTCGCAGTCGCAGGCTATTGCTGACGACGAAGACCGAGGAGAACGCCATCGCGGCGCCGGCGAGCATCGGGTTCAGCAGGCCCGCCATGGCCAGCGGGATGGCGGCCACGTTGTAGGCGAAGGCCCAGAACAGATTGCCTTTGATCGTCCCGAGTGTCCTGCGGGACAATCGGATCGCGTCCGCCGCCGCGCGCAGGTCGCCGCGGACCAGGGTCAAGTCGCCGGCCTCGATGGCCACGTCGGTGCCGGTGCCCATGGCGAGCCCCAGATCGGCTTGGGCCAGCGCCGCGGCGTCGTTGACGCCGTCGCCGACCATGGCGACCACCTTGCCCTCGGCCTGCAAGCGCTTGACGGCATCCACTTTGTCCTGCGGCAACACCTCCGCGATCACCGCGTCGACGCCGACCTGCGCGGCGATCGCTTCGGCGGCGGCGTTGTTGTCGCCGGTCAGCATGATCGGGGTGAGGCCGAGCGCACGCAACTGGGCGATTGCCTCCGGGGAGGTCGGTTTCACCGCGTCTGCGACCACGAGCACGCCACGCGCCCTGCCGTCCCACCCCACCGCGACGGCGGTCTTGCCCTCGGCTTCGGCCGCGCGCATGGCCCGCTCCAGGCCATCGTCGAGGTGTTGTGACCAGTCTGCCAACAGCCGGGCTCGCCCTGCGATCACCGCGTGGCCGTCCACGACACCCCGCACGCCCAGGCCCTCGACGTTCTCGAAGCCTTCGACCGGTTTCAGCTCGCCGACCCGCTCGCGGGCACCATCGGCGATCGCGCGCGCGATCGGGTGCTCGGACGAATCCTCCAGTGCCCCAGTCAATGCCAGGACGCTGTTGATATCTTCGCCCTCGGCAACGACGACGTCGAGCAGTGCCATCCGGCCGGTGGTAATGGTGCCGGTCTTGTCCAGCACCACCGTGTCCACCTGCCGGGTCGATTCCAGCACCTCAGGGCCCTTGATCAGGATGCCGAGCTGCGCACCGCGCCCGGTGCCGACCATCAGCGCGGTCGGGGTGGCCAACCCGAGCGCGCACGGGCAGGCGATGATCAGCACGGCCACCGCCGCGGTGAACGCGGTGGCCACAGAACCGCCGGTGCCGAGCCAGAATCCGAGCGTCGCGACCGACAGCACGATCACGATCGGCACGAAGATCCCGGAGATCTTGTCGGCCAGCCGCTGCGCCTGTGTCTTTCCGGTCTGCGCGTCCTCGACCAGCCGCGCCATCTGCGCCAGCTGGGTGTCGGACCCGATCCGGCTGGCGCGCACTACGATCCGCCCGCCGACGTTCACGGTGGCGCCGACTACGGTGTCGCCCGGGCCGACCTCCACCGGCACCGATTCGCCGGTGAGCATGGCGGCGTCCACGGCCGAGGACCCCTCCAGCACGACGCCGTCGGTGGCTATCGTCTCGCCGGGCCGGACCACGAACCGATCGCCGACGGCCAACTGCTCCACCGGAATTCGTTGCTCCCGGGTCCCTGCGTGGTTACTCTCGCTGCCTCCTCCGGGCCCGCCGCTCGCACGGCGCAGCACCGAGACCTCTTTGGCACCGAGCTCGAGCAGGGCACGCAGTGCCGCACCGGCGCGCCGCTTGGAGCGTGCCTCGAAGAAGCGCCCGGCCAGAAGGAAGGTGGTGACGCCCGCCGCGGCCTCGAGATAGATGCTCCCGGTGCCGTCCGTGCGGGAGATGGTGAATTCGAAGGGATGCGTCATGCCCGGGGTCCCGGCCGTGCCCCAGAACAGCGCATACAGCGACCAGCCAAGCGCCGCGAGAGTTCCCATCGACACGAGGGTGTCCATGGTCGAGGTGCCGTGACGTAGGTTCGTCCACGCCGCGCGGTGGAACGGCAGCGCCCCCCATGCCACGACCGGCGCGGCGAGGGTCAGCGAGAGCCACTGCCAGTTGGTGAACTGCAGCGCGGGGATCATCGCCATGGCGATCACCGGTACCGTCAGCGCCAGCGAGACCAGCAGGCGGGTGCGCAGCGCTGCGGTGGGATCATCCTCGGGAGCGGTTTTCCGCGGCTCGGGCGGGGCGGGTAGTGCCGCGGTGTAGCCAGCCTGCTCGACGGTAGCGATCAGGTCGCCCGGCGAGACATCGCCGGTGAAATCGACCCGCGCCTTCTCGGTGGCGTAGTTCACGGTCGCGGTGACACCGTCGAGCTTGTTCAGCTTCTTCTCGATGCGATTGGCGCAGGACGCACAGGTCATGCCACCGATCACCAATTCGACCCGCCCGGCGGTGGGTGGTTGTGTCGCGGTGGTCATCGGGCGCTCCATTCTGTGTGGCGTGGGTGGTGCCCGTCAGTGGCTGTGGCCGCTCGGTACGGGCTGCGGGCCGCTCTGTTCGGTGCGCGCCGGTTCGCCGGCCGGAGTGGTGGCGTTCGGCGCGACAGTCAGGGTGAATTCGGCGGTACGGACCACGTCCTCGTGTTGAAAGTCTAGGAACAGTCGGTAGTCGTCCGCGCTCGGCGCCGTGACAGAGAAGGTGATGCTCGGTCCGGACGCGGTCACGCCGTCGCCAGGGTGGCCGTCGGGGTGGACGTGCAGGTAGGCGAGATCGGTGGCGCGCAGCGCTACCAGGTGGCCATAGGCCCCGAGATAGGGCTGCAGGTCGGTGACCGGCTTGCCGTCGCGGTGCATCGATACGGTGACTTTCGAGGCCTTCCCGGGGATGACGCTGCCGTCCAGCGTCCCGGTGTAGCCGCCGACCGTGCTGGTCGTGGCTGCCGGGGGCAGCGGTTGTGGGTCGTATCCGCCCGCGACGCGCAGGTCGGCGCCGAGGATCAGGTTGTCGCCGTCCTCCGGGACGAAATCCGCGAACACCCGGTAGTCGCCCGATCGGGTGAGGTCGAGGGGGACGCTCCAGGTTCCGTTGCCGTCGAGCACGGGGTGCACATGCTGGAAGGCCACCATGTCCCTGCGGACCACGATCAGATGCAAATCCTTGTCGTGGCTGCGCACGTAGCGGGTGACGGGTGCGCCGTCCCGGTTCAGAATGCGGAAGCGCAGCGGGACATTCGGGGCCGCCGTGGTCTGCGTGGTGTCGAGCCGCAGGGTGTATCCGCGGTCGGTGGCCATCATTCCTCCGGGTATGTCGTCGGAGCGGGATCCGCCGGGTGCGGACCTGTCCTCGTGCGCGGCCGGATCGTGGGCGGGCGCGGCAGGCTCCGGGCCGACTGCCGCGCCGGTCGCCAGGGCTATCCCGAAGACCGAGGCAAGGCCGAGAGCGAAGCCGGCGAACTTGGTGGTTGTGTTCACTGTCGGTTCTCCTCGTTGTTGCCGCCGCCTTGTCGTTTCTACCGTACCCCCCTAGGGTATTAACATGTCAAGTGTCGATATCCAAACGAAAAGCCCGGTCCGCGACGATGGGTTCGTGCGGACCGGGCTTGGTCGGCGGTAGGTCACCGCGGCCACCGAAAGGGCCGAGGCGACCTGTGTGTCGGCCCGATTTCGAGACCTCGACATGTAGGAAGCCGCTCCTTGTGGCCGATGTCCGCACTCTGCGGAAGTGCGGGCATCGGCCGGGTCAGGCAGAGTGCAGGTGGCGGGCGGTAGGCGAGGTTTCGGTCGTCGACGGATCGGGATAGGTGCCGAACAGCCGGTCGGCGGTGCCGGAGCTTGTGACCGTGAACCAGTAGTGCTCGTTCTTGTAGTGATGGTGGCGGTGATTGCGCCACACCGCTCGGTAGAGCGCGCGTTTCGGCTTGTAGTCGGTGTGGATCAGGTAGTGCGTCCACTCGTAACCGAGACCGAGCAGGGTGATGGTGATCAGGAAGGTCAGGCCGAGGCCGAGGCGTGGGAAGGCGAACCCGGCCAGGGCGACCAGCACGACGACCAGCACCGAAAGTGTCCTGGTCGGGATGAATATCAGCGGGATATTGCGCGGATCGACATGGTGCTCGCGGTGTTTGCGGGCCAGCTCGCTGTCGATCGGGATCGGGCCGAGCCGCCTCGGCCGCCAGTGCAAGACGGTGACATGCACGATCCACTCGAAGACGGGGAATGCCGCCAGCATCACGGCGGGCACGAATAGGTCGGTCGGCTGCCAGTCGCCGACGCCGACCCGGCCGATCGCGGCGCCGACCAGTATGGTCCCGATCATCCACGGCGACGGATGTCGGAGGAATTCTCGGAAGGCTTCGCCGAGAGTGAGTCCGCGGCGCGATGCCCGCTCGTCCCGGCGCACCCGCGCCCGCGCATCCGACTCGACCGAATCGCCTTCGGATACCTTGGGTTTCGTCATGGTTCTTCCTAGGTGGTGCGTGATCAGGGTCCGCCGAGGACCTCGATCAGAGCGGTGGTCGCCGGCTCGAGCAGGGCGCGAGCCGTGGTGGCGGCCTTCTGTGGCCGTCCCGCCACGATGGCGGCGGCCAGTTCGCGGTATGCCTCGACGTTGCCCACCTCGGTGGACATGATCGGAGCCAGCGCCGCGAGCGCCGGTTCATAGGCGGCGCGCAACATGTTGAACATCAGCCGGAACACGATCGAATCGGCCGCGTCCACGACGTGGTCCCAGAACTCCATCGCACGCCGCTGCTGGGCGATCGGATCTTCTTCGGCGGCAAGCGCTTCGACGGAGGCGTTCAGGAGCGCCGCGACCTCGTCGGCCCCGGTCACGCCGGCGTGCCGCGCGGCCAACTCCGCCACCTTCGGTCCGTTGTGCAGCCGTGCCTCCAGAATGCTGCGCGCCACGGCGGGGTCGAGTTCGCCGGCCTGCACGAGCAGCCGGGGAAGGACCTCGAGCCCCGCCCCGCGCCGATAGTCCAGCACGGTCGTCGCGTCTCCCTGCCGCACGGATACCAGCCCGGCCGCCGCCAGCCGCTGCAACGCCTCCCGCACCGCGGGCCGCGACACCCCCAGCGCTTCCGCCAACTGCCGCTCGCTGGGCAGCGTCGCACCGGGCGCCAACTCCCCACTGAGCACATCGGCGGCGATCTGCTCGAACACATCCGCCGACACCGACCGCTTGACCACTGGTTGCAACGCCATGCGTCTACTGTGCGCCAGCATGGTCAGGAGGTCAAGTGGTCAGACCAATTTCGGGGATGGGTAAACGCCGCGGTCGTACCGCGTCAGGTGGGGTCCGAGCCGAGGATGGCCGAGAGCCATACGGTGGTGGCGGCGGCTATCGCGGTGGCGCCCAGGAACGCGGGGAAGCCGCCGTTGTCGAGGTAGACCCACAGAAGTGCGGCGAACGGGGCGGCGACGGTGGATTGCGCGTCGAGCAGGATGCGGCGGCGCAGACGGGTGGCGGTTGCAGCGAGCGCGGGCGCATCGGGGTCTGGGCGGCTGGGATTGTCGATCAGGCGGCCGGGTGGTTCCACATCGAGGATTCGCCCGGAGGGATAGAGGCGGCGCCCCGCGACGTGAATCGTGCGGTCGGTGAATTCGGCCTGGGTTTCGGTGAGGGTGGTCAGCGCCGGGTCGAAGTAGACCGGGAGCCAGCGTGGCCGACCCGTGCCGCTGACCTGCAACCACGAGCGGCTGAGCAAGCGGTGCTGCTGGCGGATGCGGGTAACCCGCGCGGTTCGTGCGGTTCCCGAACGCCAGAACGGAAGTACGCCCCACGCAACGCCGATCCGATAGCCCGTGTATCCGATGACGCCGAGCGCGACGGCCGCGATCGCCGCCATCTGGTCCAGAGTGGCGAGCGGCGCCCAGGCGGCACAGACCACCAGAGCGCCGATCGTCACCGTGATCGGATAGGCCAACGGGTGGCCGAAACTCACTTCACAAAACCGATTTTCGTGTAGTCGTAGGACGCCAGACCCGCCGCGCCGTAGTTCGCCAAGTCGGCGCGCACCCCGACGTTGCCTGGGGACTGCATCAGCGGCAGCGAGTGGCCCTCCTCGAACACTTTGCGATCGACCTGGTTCGCCAGCTCTATCGCCTTCTTCGGGTCGAGTTCCGACACCGTCTGCTCGATCAGCGCATTCAGTTCCGGCGAGCCGATCCGGCCGTAGTTGCCCTGCAAATCGTTCGGGTTGTATCCGTAGATCTGGTTGAGGCTCGCGAGCGGGAACGGGTCACCAACCCAGGTCCACTGCCCGACGTCGAAGTTGCCGGGCTGGATCACATCGGTGAAGTAGCCCTTGCCCGGCTTGGTTTCGATGTTCAGCTTGACGCCGATCGCGCCGAGGTTCTGCTGGATGATCTGCGCGACCTGCACCCAGGTCTCGTCCTGGTACATGACGTCGCGGATCTCCAGCTTGCGGCCGTCCTTCTCCCGGACGTCGCCATTGAGCTTCCAGCCCAGGTCGTCGAGTTCCTTGGCGGCCGCGGCCGGGTCGTATCCGAGGCTGTTGTCCTGATAGCCAACCTGCCCTTGGAGGAAGATGTGGTTGTTCAGCGGTTTCGGATTCTCGACCAGGCCGTTCTGGATGGCGGTGACGATGCCTTGGCGGTCGATCGCCTTCGAGATGGCCACGCGAAGTTTCTGATCGGCCAGGATCGATCCCGGTGCGCCGTTGAAGGTGAAGTGGTTCCAGGCGTTGCCCGGCGCCCGCCGGATCGCGATGCCGGGCGTGTTCTTCGCGGTCTTCAGGTCGTCGCGGGTACCGAGGCCGACCGCATCGATCTCGTTGTTCTGCAGTGCCGGGAGCTGAGCGGAGGAATCGAGCACGCTGAAGGTGATCGTGTCGAGCTTAGGGGTCGCGCCCCACCACTTGGGATTGCGGCCCAGCACGATTCGTCCCTGTGCTCGGTCCGTGGACTGGACGAGGAACGGTCCCGCGGTCAGCGTTATGCCATCGACGAGGCTCTTGTTGAACGCTTCGGGCGTAGCCGTGACCGACTTGGGGAAAAGGAAGGTATTGCCCGCGAATTGCCCGCGCCATTCGGCGAAGTGCTGCTTGAACGTGATGATCGCCTGCCGGTCGTCGACGCCGCGCTCCACCTTTTCGACCCGGTCGAAGCCGGTGTTGTTGGCGATCAGGAACGCCTTGTCGGCGCCGCTGAGTGCGTTGGCCTGGGACTGGATGTCCTCCCAGGTGATCGGGGTGCCGTCGGACCACACGGCCTTCGGGTTGATGGTGTAGGTGACCTGTTGGGGGCTCGTGTTGGTCAGCTGGATATCGGTGAAGTAGTCGGTGTTGATCGAGAGCTCACCCGCCGCATCGGTTTTGAACGACCGCGGCATCATCGGCCGCTCGAGCCCGCTGATCTCGGCGTCGTTCCCGTCGTTGGACAAGGTGTTCCAGTTCGCGGGAAACGCGGAGATCGCCAGGCGCAGATTGCCGCCGTCGCGCAGATCGCCGACATCCCGTGGATTGATGTCGTTCGTGGTGCCGAGCGAGGCGGACGAGCCCGCGGGGGCGTCCTCGTCGTCCGAGCCACACCCGGAAGCCACCAGTCCGATCGCGACGACGGCAACCGCCAGTCGTGTCGTGAGTGAACGAATCCGCATGGTTCGCTCCTTCCCGCAGCGCTGCTGCGTTTCTACTTCAGGAAACCGATCTTGGTGTAGTCGTGGGACGCGAGCCCGGGGGACCCGTAGTTGGCGATGTCTGCGCGGACGCCGAAGTTTCCTTCGGACTGGGTCAGCGGCAGCGAGTGACCTTCCTCGAATACCGCCCGGTCTACCTGGTTGGCCAGGTCGATGGCGTGCGCCGGGTCCAGCTCGGACAGGGTGCGGTCGATCAAAGCGTTCAGTTCGGGCGAGCCGATCCGGCCGTAATTGCCCTGTAGGTCGTCGGGGTGGTAGCCGTAGATCTGTGGGATGCTGCTCAGCGGAAACGCGTCGCCCATGAAGACGAACTGGGCGGCGTCGAAGTCGCCGGGCTGGATGACATCGGTGAAGTAGCCTGCCCCCGGCTTGGTGTCGATCACCAGCCCGACCCCGATCCCGGCCAGGTTCTGCTGGATGATCTGCGCGATCTGCACCCAGGTCGGGTCGTTGTACATGACGTCACGGATAACCAGCTTGCGGCCGTCCTTCTCCCGGACGGCCCCGTTGAGTTTCCAACCGAGGGCATCGAGTTCGCGTGCCGCCGCAGCTGGGTCGTAGCCGAGGCTGTTGTCGCGGTAGCCCTCCTGACCCTGCAGGAAGACATGGTTGGTCAGCGGTTTCGGGTGCTCCACCAGTCCGTTCTGGGTGGCGGTTGCGATGCCTTGGCGGTCGATCGCCTTCGAGATCGCCACGCGCAGTTTCGGATCGGCGAGGATGGAGCCGGGGGATCCGTTGAATGTGATGTGCCGCCAGCGATTACCCGGTGCCCGGCGGATGGTCAGTCCCGAGGTGTTACGGACGGTCTTCACGTCGTCGATCGTGGCCAGACGCACCGCGTCGAGCTCGTTGTTCTGCAGCGCGCCCACCCACGCCGCACGGTCGAGCACGCTGTAGGTGATGGTGTCGAGCTTCGGCTTATCGCCCCACCACTTCGGATTGCGGCCCAGCACGATTCGGCCCTGTGCCCGATCGGTGGACTGGACCACGAACGGGCCAGCAGTCGGACCCATATTGTCGACCAGGCTGTGGTTGAACGCCTCGGGGTCGGCGGTCACCGACTTGGGGAACAGTGCCATGTTTCCGGCGAACTGCCCGCGCCATTCCGCGTAGTGCTGCTTGAAGGTGATGATCGCCTGCCGGTCGTCGACGCCGCGCTCGACTTTGTCGACCCGGTCGAAGCCGCTGGTGATGGCGATCAGGAAGCGCTTGTCGGCGCCGCTCAGCGCGTTGGCCTGGGAGCGGATGTCCTCCCAGGTGATCGGAGTGCCGTCGGACCACACGGCCTTCGGGTTGATGGTGTAGGTGACCTGCTGCGGGTCGGTGCTGGTCAGCTGGACGTCGGTGAAGTAGTCGGTGTCGACGGCCAGCTGCCCTGCGGCATCGGTGCCGAACGCGCGGGGAACCAAAGGCCGCTCGATATCGCCGATCTCGCCGTCGTTCCCGTCGTTGGACAGCGTGTTCCAGTTCGCCGGAAACGTAGTGGTGGTCAGCCGCAGGTTGCCGCCCTCGCGCACCTCGTCCGGGTTTCGGGGATTGATGTCGCTGGTGGCGCCGAGCGTGTCGGAAAGGCCCTCGGCCGAATCGGCACCGTCCGAGCCACAGCCCGCGACCACGAGTCCGAACGCGACGACGGGAACCGCCCAGCGCACCGAATGTGATCGGGTGCGGCCGCGGCTTGTTCGGATCCGCATCGCGCTCTCCTCCCTAACGGCTGACGGCCGGGACCGGCACGGCGTCGATCAGCGCCCGCGTGTACTCGTGCTTCGGCTCCGCGAAGATCTGGTCCGCGGCCCCGTATTCGACGATCTTGCCCCGGTACATGACCGCGATCTCGTGCGCGAGGTTGCGCACCACGGACAGATCGTGTGAGACGAACAGGTAGGACAACGCGCGCTCGGTTTGCAAGTTGCGCAACAGATTCAGCACACCCGCCTGGATCGACACGTCCAGCGAGGACACCGGCTCGTCCAGCACCAGCAGCTCCGGATCCAGCGCGAGGGCGCGTGCGATGCTGATGCGCTGCTTCTGCCCACCGGAGAAGTCGGCGGGGTAGCGGTCGGCATGTTCGGAACGCAGGCCGACCTGGTGCAGCAATTGCGGTACCCGCCGGGCGATTTCGGTGCGTGGACGCCCGTCGATGCGCAACGGTTCGGCGATGGCGTCGAAGATCGGCAGGCGCGGGTCCAGCGAGGCGGTAGGGTCCTGGAAGACGATCTGCATCTTCCTGCGGATCTCGCGCCTACGCGCCTTGCTCATGGTCGCGACGTCGCTGCCCATGATCTCGATGGCCCCGGCCTGCGGGCGGATCAGATCGAGAATCTGGGTGAGTGTCGTGGATTTGCCGGAGCCGGACTCCCCCACCAGCGCCAGCGTGCGACCGGCCCGCACGTCGAAGCTGATGCCGTCGACCGCCCTGATCTCGCCCTTGCGGCGGCGCAGTACCACTCCCGAGGTGATCGGGAAGGTCTTCACCAGGTCGGAGACCCGCAGCACCACCTGCGATTCGACTTCCGCCTCGGCCTCCGGCTCGGAGATCTCACTGCGGTAGGCCTCGAACAGCGCGTCCGTGCCGACCTCGGCGGTGCGGATGCAGGCGGCGGCATGCCCGGGGTCGGTCTTCTCCAGCGGCGGTTCGGCGGCCAGGCAATCGTCGATCGCGATCGGGCAGCGCGGTGCGAACGAGCAGCCCGGCGGCAGTGCGTGCATAGCGGGCGGCGCGCCGACGATCGGGATCAGCGGTCGGCGCGGGGGACCGTCCATGCGCGGGATCGAGCCGAGCAGCCCTACGGTGTACGGCATCCGTGGTGCGCTGAACAGTTCTGCGGTGGCGGCGGTTTCGACGATCTTGCCCGCGTACATCACCGCGACGCGGTCGGCGAGGGTGGCGGCGATACCCATGTCGTGGGTGATCATGATGACGCCCGCTCCGGTGATGTCGCGCGCCTTGCGCAGTAGGTTCAGGATCTGCTTCTGCACCGTCACATCGAGCGCTGTGGTCGGCTCGTCGCAGATGATCAGCGCTGGATCGTTGGCGATCGCCATGGCGATGACCACGCGCTGGCGCTGGCCGCCGGAGAACTCGTGCGGGAATGCCTTGGCCCGCACCTCCGGGTCGGGGATGCCGACCAGGTCGAGCAACTCCACCGCCCGCTTCGCGGCCTCGGCCTTGCCCATCGCGCCGTGCGCCAGCAGGGCTTCCGCGATCTGATCTCCCACCCGATAGACCGGTGTGAGCGCGGACAGCGGGTCCTGGAACACCATGCTGATGGCACTGCCACGCAGCTTGGACAATTGGCGGTCGCCGAGCCCGAGCAACTCGCGGCCGCGGAACCGGATGGAACCGTTGACGCGCGCCTGCTCCGGTAGCAGGCCCATCACCGCCAGCGAGGACACCGACTTGCCCGAACCGGATTCGCCGACGACGGCGAGCACCTCGCCGTCGGACACGCTGTAGGTCCCTGCGTGGTGACGCGAGCTGCCGCCTCCGGGCCCTGACCGGTCATGCGGTGTTTGTTCTCGCATGACCGGGGGCCCTGCGTGGTGACGCGAGCTGCCGCCTCCGGGCCCTGACCGGTCATGCGGTGTTTGTTCTCGCATGACCGGGGGCCCTGCGTGGTGACGCGAGCTGCCGCCTCCGGGCCCTGACCGGTCATGCGTGCGCCTTCTTCTTCGACCGAGCCCGCTTGGCGCCGGGATCGAACGCGTCGCGCAGGCCGTCGCCGACCAGGTTCGCGCACAGCACCGTGACGATCAGCAAACCACCCGCGAACAGGAAGAGCCACGGATAGGTCAGCGCCGACTTGGTACCTGTCGCGATCAGCGAGCCGAGCGACACATCCGGCGGCTGCACACCGAAACCGAGAAAGCTCAGCCCGGTTTCGGCCATGATCGCCGAACCGACGGTGAGCGTGGTGTCGATGATCAGGATCGAGGCGATGTTCGGGATGATGTGACTCAGAATCACCGTGCGGGTCGGTGCGCCCATATACCGTGCGGCTCTGACGAATTCGCGGTCGCGCAAGCTGAGCGTCAGCCCGCGCACGATGCGCGCCGAAATCATCCAGCCGAAGCAGGCCAACAGGACGATCAGCAGCAGAATGGATCCGCTGCCCTTGGTGCGCGGCGCGAACAACGCGATGATGATGAAGCTCGGTACCACGAGCAGCAGGTCGACCAGCCACATGATGGCGCGGTCGGTCCAACCACCGAGCAGCCCGGCCACCGAGCCGGCGGTGGCCGCGATGGCGGTGGAGAACAGAGCGACGCAGAGGCCGATGACCAGCGACTTCTGCAGGCCACGCAAGGTCTGCGCGAGCACGTCCTGGCCGATCTGGGTGGTGCCGAAGGGGTGCTTGGGGCTCGGCGGTTTGAGCAGCGCGGTGTAGTCCAACTGTTGGTAGTCGTAGGCCAGGAACTGCGGGAGTGCGAAGCTCGCGACGAACAGCGCGATCAGTATCAACGCGCCGGCGACGGCGGACTTGTTGCGCAGGAAACGCCGCCAGACCAGCTTGCGCCGCCCGGTCGCGGTGACCTCGGGCGCACCTTGGACGATGATTTCGGCTTCGGTCACGACTGCGCCTCGCTAGCGCTCGGCTCCGCCGTGACCGACGGTGCTGTGTTGATGGTTCGCTCGCTGCGCTCACTCACGACACACGCACCCTGGGGTCGAGAATCGCGTACACGATGTCGGAAAGCAGACCTGACACCAGCACGACCAGACCTGCGAACGCGGTCACCGTCACCACCACGTACAGGTCCTGGGCATTGATCGAGTCGACCAGCCATTCGCCGACGCCGTGCCAGCCGAAGATCTTCTCCGTGAACGTGGCGCCGGTGATCAGGCCGCCGAGACTGTAGGCGAACAGCGTCGCCATCGGGATCAGGGCGGTGCGCAGGCCGTGCTTGTACAACGCCTTGTTGCGGGTCAGGCCCTTGGCGCGGGCCGTGCGGATGAAATCGCTCTGCAGTACGTCGAGCATGGCGTTGCGCTGGTAGCGGCTGTAGCCGGCCATGCCGCCGAGGGCGAGGCCCGCCGTGGGCAGGATCAGGTGCTGGACGCGGTCGAGCAGCTGCGGCCAGAAACCGTCGATCTTGCTCGCCGAGGTCTCGCCGGTATAGAGGAAGATCTGCGAGCCGGTGAGCGAATTGATCTCCAGCGCACCATATTTCAGCAGCGTGGCGAGCAAGAACACCGGCGTGCTCAGCACGAGCAGCGACACCACCGTTGTGAAGTAGTCGCTGAACTTGTATTGCCGGATCGCCCCTGCCGCGCCGATCAGAACGCCGAGCACCGTGCCGACCAGAGAACCGACGATCAGCAGTCGCAGACTCACCGCGACCCGCCGCGGCAGCTCCTCGCCCACCGGCTGGCCCGCCAGCGTGGTGCCGAAATCGCCCTGTGGGATGCCTTTGATCCAGGTGAGGTAGCGCTGCGGAATCGGATCGTTGAGGTGCAACTCCTCGGCCTTAGCGTCGATCACTGCCTGTGGCGGTCGCGGGTTGCGTTGTTCGAGACTGTCCAGGGGCCGGAACGTCAGTGACGCCAGGCTGAACGTCAAGAACGAAGCCAGCAGCAACAGCACGACATAGTTGAGCGCGCGTCGTAGCAGGAAGCCGGTCATCAGTCCTCTGGTCTTTCGGCTGGCGGGCCAGCGTCGGTCTTGCCCCCGATCATAAGGATGCGGGTGCGTGCGCGTGTGGCACGCGGTGTTCGGGCATGTCCGGATCGATCTGGCAGTGGATCGGGCGGCCGGGTCGTCCGGCAGGATGGAATAGGTGACGCTCTTGCACCTGCCCAAGCCGAAGATGGTGGCCACCGATGTGGACGGGACGCTCATCGATCACGACGAGCGGGTCACCGCGCGGACCAGGGCGGCCGTGGGTGCGCTGATCACCGACGGAGTGCCGTTCGTGCTCGCCACCGGGCGTCCGCCGCGCTGGATCGACCCGGTGGTCGCCGGGCTGGGGTACGCGCCGCTGTGCGTGTGCGGCAACGGCGCGGTGATCTACGACAGCGCCGCCGATCGTGTGCTGGCCAGCATGACACTGGACGTGGCGACGCTCAGCTGGCTCGCGGACCTGGCCGAACAGGCGCTGCCCGGCTGCGGTCTCGCTGCTGAACGGGTCGGTGCGAGCGCGCACGACGCGGTGACGCCGCAGTTCGTCAGCTCGCCGCAATACGAGCACGCCTGGCTCAATCCCGACGACACTTGTGTCGCCCGTGAGGAGGTCATCGACGCTCCCGCCATCAAGATGCTGATCCGCCTACCGGGTGCGCGTAGCTCCGACATGCGCACTGTGCTCGCGCCGCTGATCGGGGAGCGCGCCGATATCACCTACTCGACCGAGCACGGGCTCATCGAACTGTCGGCACCAGGCATCAGCAAGGCATCGGGCCTTGCGGTGGTCGCGCAGCGCCTCGGCGTGGCGGCGGACACCATCATCGCGTTCGGTGATATGCCCAACGACGTCCCCATGCTCACCATGGCGGGCCACGGTGTCGCGATGCGCAACGCCCACCCCGAAGCCCTCGCCGCCGCCGACGAGATCGCCGAATCCAACTCTGACGACGGTGTGGCCCGGGTGCTCGAACGCTGGTGGGTCTGAATCGTTGGCAGCGCCTGCGGCGCTGCGCGGCTGTGTTTGTTTGGCCGCGAACAGGCAATGCTCGGTCTCGCTGCGCTCGGAACCGGGAGCCCAGCCGAGTGGTCGCGCTAGCAGGCGATCGCACGGTGGAATCGAGTGCCGCATACGGCGTTGCGTGTTCGCGACCCCACTGCGCCTGATGTCTGTGCGACCGCCGCTGGCGACTGCGTCGCGGACGCGGCGGCCGCTCGGACGCGAGCTGGGCCGCGAACGGGAAATGCTCGGTCTCGCTGCGCTCGGAATCGGGGGTCGGGCCGATGCGATCGCGTTGGGTGGGACTCTGGCACCGCGCGTTTGCGGCTGCTGAAGTGGCTGGATGTTGAGCCACAAAGCGTTCGGAGCCCGCGCGCTTTGTCGGCGGCGGGCTCCGAAGAGGGTGGTGCTGTGTGGTTCGGTAATTCAGCCTTCGGGGGATGGGGAAAGGGCGTGCTCACCTGCGGGTACCGGGGTACCCGCAGGGGCGACCGCTGCCGGGCCTGCGGGGGTCTGGACATGAGCTGGTGTCTGAAGATCCGGGGCTGAGCTGGCGGAGGGTGCGGTCTCGGCCCGGTCCGGGGCGGGGGTGTCTGTGTGCGCCGAAGCGGGACCAGCGGGTGACTGGGGACCGTCCGTAGTCTGGTTGCCATCCGGAGTTGCATCGACTGCGGGTGCAGGGTCGCCCGTAGGGGCAGTGGGAGCTTGGGACCCATCCGGGGCCGGAACGCCCGCGGGAGCGGGACCTGCCACCGCACCGTTCCGGTTGCGGTTCATCTCCTGCTGGTAGGTGTCGTTGTAGGTCTTCCAAACCGTGGTGACGATGCCGGTGGGCTGGTTGAGAATCAGCGAGCCGTATTGGAAGTCGGCGCGCTGACCGTCTGGGACCGGGTACGCGTTCGTTGTCGGGAGACCGAGGATGCCCGCGTCGGCGCCGAGCTGGAGAAAGCGGTCCAGGATGGTGCCGAGCACCTCGACGACCTGCCCGTTCGATGTGGTGTAGGCATAGCCGTTGGTGAATTTCGCGTATTGCTGGCCCTGTGCTGCGGGGAGCACGTCCGACCGGGGGCCGCCGAGTGGACCGTTCGGGCCGCCGGTCGCCGACCAGTGCCTGGCGATGATGTTCTCCTGCACCATGTTCAGCAGCTTGGTGGTCAGCGCGGCGAGGGCCGCCAGATCGGTCTGGCTGCGCGGCGGGGTCTGGTTGTTCGGCCCGGATGCACCCGGGGCGCCGGCCGCGAGGTCGCGGATCCGGTCCATCAGTGCGTAGGCGGCGTCGCCGGGGCAGCTGGTGTTGCCGACGTCGCGGTGCGCGAAGACGATCGGCAGCCGCACGGCCTCACCCTGCGCGTAGGGAGTGAATTGGGTGCCCTCGGAGTACATCGTGGTGTAGCCCTTGGGATCCAGTCCAGCGACTTTGGTGCGCCAGCCGATGAACTTGCCGATCGCAGTGAGCGATTCGTTCGTGGGCTGCTCGGATTCGTAGTTGCCCATCAGCGCGACACCGGAGGTGTTCTCGTTGAACCCGCCCGCGTGCGCGCCTTGTACCGGGCGGTCCAGCCCGCCGAAGCGGCCCTCGAAGATCTGGCCGTACCTGTCGACGAGCGCGTTGTAGCCGATATCGCACCAGCCGAGCGTTTTCGCGTGGTAGGTGTAGATTGCGCGGACGATGCCCGCGGATTCGGATTTGCTGTAATCGTTGCGGCCGGCGGTGTGGTGCACGGTGACGCCGCCGAGATCGTCGTCGTAGGTCGGCTCGTCGCAGCGGATCGATTCGTCGGCGCCCCATTGGGCGCGGGTGATCACGTTCGGCCCGCTGCCGGGCAGCGCTGCGGCCACGTTGTCGAGCGAGCCGTCGATGGCGCCGCGCCCCGGATCGATGAGCACGGCGGTCAGCGCGTCGGCGGAGTGCTGCGCCGGGTCGTCCGAACGCAGGGCGGGCTGCGTGAGGGGGGTTGGGGTCTGCCGCGCGGCCTGCTTGCGGGTCACCAGAACCTGCACCGCATTTGTATTGCCCACGTAGATGGGCTCGGTGCCGTCGGTGGCGCCCTTGCCGGAGCGGTCGGTGCGGTGGGTGTCGACCGGTTCGGTGTCGTACCAGCGGCCCCAGGTGCCGTCGGGTTGCCGAGCGCGGATCGTCGCCTTGGTGTTGTCCAACTCCTTGGCGGTGAGCGCGACCATGCTGAACGGGATGTCCCTGGAGAGTTCTTTCACCTGGGCGCCGACCTGGGTCATCAGCTCGGGCGGCACGGCGCCGGGGGACAGCGCGGGGGTATCAGGGGTGGTGCCAGGCTCCAGCTGGCTGGGATCGGCGATGAAACGCACGCCCCCCAGGTCCTGTTCGGGAATCGAATTCTCGCTGTTGGACATCGGACCTGAATGAATGTTCTGGCCGGAGGTTTGGCCGGAATTCAAGTTGGGTAAGGGGATTTCTTCGGGCAGTTGCACGCCGGGTGGTAGCGGGAGCCCTTGCGGAACCGGAATGGACCTCGGAATCGGCAGCATACGCAGATCGGAAAGATGCAGATCGGGCAGGTCGAGTCCGGTCAGTTCGCGCAGCGGCAGCACGATGTCGGGCGTGCTGTTGAGCATGACCTCGGCGAGTTGGGCGGGCACAGCGGCCAGGTTGTCGTCTGTGGCGGCGCGGTACTCGGTCGAATCACCGAGCGTGAGCGCGCCGAGTGGCGCTGCTACCGCGAGGGTGGTGACAACCGGGAGCACGTAGGAACGTTTCGGTTTGCGGTACCGCACGAGCGTCTCCAATCAGGTCGAACCAGTGATCATGAGCAAAATCAGGGTTGCTTCCTGACGTATCAACAATCACAATAGCCACAATTGTCACACGCCTAAACCTCTGGTTGAGGATTATGATTGCTCGAATGTAGCTCTCGTATTGCGACCGGCTCGTTCGACATGCCGACATGCGCCGAATCGACCGGTCCCGGAAAGTGGGAGTGAACGGATGCGACGAACGCGGAACCGGAATGAGCAAGCTGAATGCCCGCCACCGAGGCAACGGCGGCGGGCCCGTGTCCAACCGACTTTCTCGCCGCCCCCTGTGCTGGTCACCGGCGGAACCGTGCTTCTGGCGGCCATCGTGCCCGTGCTGTGGGGCCGGTGGGGCGACGAGCCCTACCGCACCGTCGCTGGACCGGGGCACGGACGCGGCATGAGCCAGGTCGGCGCCTTCGAGAGCGCGCGCGACGGGTGGGGCGCGGAACGAATCCTCGCGCACTACTACCCCGGCGCGGCCCTGGGCGCCATCCCGCCGAACGCCGTCCGGGTCCGTCTCATGGAGCAGGACGACTCCTCGCTGGATGTCTATGCCGACGCCGGTCTACGGGTGGCGGGCCGCGAACTCGCGCCAGGTCAGGCCGCGCATCTGACACCGCTGCCCGACGGCGGCGCGAACGTGGTCGTGACGATCGGCTGCGACGGCGACGTGCTGTGGCAGACCGAGACCGACGACCCGTGGGTCTATCCAGTCGATCCTGGTCCGAATCGGCCTGCCGCGGAACATCTCACGCTGTGTGGCGGGCCCGCCTACCGCGGCGCGCTCGGCATGGCCACCGAGGACGGCGAAGCCCGCACGGTCAACCAGGTGGATGTCGAAGACTATGTGCTCGGCGTCGTCCCGGCCGAGGTGCAGGCCGATTGGGCGGACAACGGCGCGGCCGAGGCGCTGCGGGCGCAGGCGATTGCCGCGCGCTCGTACACCCTTGCCGAGCAGCGGTATCCGTACGCGCAGACCTGCGACACCACCGACTGTCAGATGTACCCCGGCACTGCGAAGGAGGATCCGCGGGCGACCGCGGCGGTTGCCGCCACCGCGGGTACGGTGCTGCTGCGCGACGGGCGGATCCTCCGGTCGGAGTACTCCGCCGCACCCGACGGCGGCGAGCCCGCGGACATCTCCACCTTCGATGTGGGCCCAGCACCCAGTGACCTGTTCGCCACCGCCGCGCCCGAGGGCCCG
This sequence comes from Nocardia sp. 2TAF39, assembly GCF_052114905.1. Classification (NCBI taxonomy): domain Bacteria; kingdom Bacillati; phylum Actinomycetota; class Actinomycetes; order Mycobacteriales; family Nocardiaceae; genus Nocardia; species Nocardia sp. 2TAF39. The sequence goes on along the minus strand of NZ_JBFRFQ010000036.1, from coordinate 64,627 downwards.
CGCACCCAGGCGCCGATCGCCGAGTCGATGATCGATGCCGAGTACCGGCGGATCGGCGGCGCGAACAGTGCGGTCGGGCAGCCGATCGGACCGGAGATGATCCTGCCGCAGCAGTCGGGGACCTACCGGTACTACACCAACGGCGTCATCATCGCGACGCCGACGCTCGGCGCGCGGGTCGTCGACTTCACGACATTGCTGCAGATGGTGCCAGACCCGAAGGGGACCCAGATTCCGCCCGGCCCCGCTGCCTCACCTGCTGGGTCGGTTCCGCCGGTTGGTGGGGTGCCGTCGACCGGTGTAGTTCCGCCGGTTGGTGCGGTTCCACCCACTCGATCGGTGCCGCCTGCCGGTGGGCCTCCTGCTGGGTCGGTCCCACCCAGTGTTTCGGCCTCGCCTAGTGGTTCGGTTACGCACGGTGGCGCGGTGCCACCTGACGGTGTGGTTCCGCTGGTTGGTGGGGTGCCGTCGACCGGTGTGGTTCCGCCTGCCGGTGGGCCTCCTGCTGGGTCGGTCCCACCCAGTGTTTCGGCCTCGCCTAGTGGTTCGGTTACGCACGGTGGCGCGGTGCCACCCGACGGTGTAGTTCCGCTGGTTGATGCGGTTCCACCCACTCGTTCGGTGCCGCCTGCCGATGTGCCCCCTGCTGGTCCGATCCCGCCCAGTGGTCCGGTCACACAAAATGGCGCGATCCCGCCCGACGGCGCGGTTTCGCCCAGTGCCGCGCGCCCGACCCCCGCCAGTTCCATCGGACCTGCCCACCACCCCTGACACCTGGCGGGCAAGCAGCACATCACGCAGGCGTCTCTCGACGTTGCCGCAGCGATGTGCCGACACATCACAGGCCAGCCGCCGTGTCATCCAGCGACACGGCGTGGTGCGTCACAGGTCCGCCAGTTGTTTGCGGGAGGGAATGTTCAGTGCGGCAGGCAGGCGCTGGTCGTTCGCCATGTGTCGTGCTCGGCCAAGGCCACACCCGCGCCTGTTCCGGTCGGGCGATCGCTGACATCCGAAGAATGGGGTTGACCTTGACGTAGCGTCAACTTGCATGCTGATTGCACCGACGAGAGCAGAAGGGAGAACACGGTCATGGCCACGGTCACCGGGGAATGGTCCATTCAGGATCTGGCGAAGGCGGCCGGTACCACCAGTCGCACGCTGCGCCACTACGGGCAGCTCGGGCTGCTGCCGCCCAGCCGGGTCGGCGCCAACGGCTACCGCTACTACGACCAGGGCTCCCTCGTGCGGTTGCAACGCATCCTGCTGCTGCGGGAACTCGGCCTCGGCCTCCCGGTCATCGCCGACGTCCTTGCCGGAGAACAGGACACCGCCGCCGCGCTGCGCACACACCTGGAACTGCTTCGGCAGGAACAGGATCGGATCCGGCGCCGGATCGAGTCGGTTCACAGCACGCTGCAGAAGACCGAAAGAGGTGAACAACTCGTGGCAGCAGAAGTTTTCGACGGCTTCGATCACACCGAATACAAGGACGAGGTGATCGAACGCTGGGGCAAGGAGGCCTACGAGAGCGGCGACCGCTGGTGGCGCTCGATCTCCGACGCGGAAAAGAAGGCGTTCCAGCAGACCCACCTCGACATCGCCGCCGACTACGGCCGGGCGCACGCCGCCGGGCGCACGCCCGACAGCGACGAGGTGCAGGCCATTGCCCAGCGCCACCACGACTGGATCGGGATCGGCTGGCAGGGGCGCTCGGTGGTCAAGGAGGCCTTCGTCGGCCTCGGCGAGATGTACGTCGCCGACCCGCGATTCGCGGCCAACTATGACGTGCACGGGGCAGGCACCGCGGAGTTCGTGCGAGACGCGATGAAGGTCTACGCCGAGCGCAGACTCTAGACCGCACCCGGCCGACGGCCGGTACGCAGAGGAGGCGTACCGGCCGTCGGCCATTGCGCACCCGGAGCGGCTTGCTTTCGGCATGGTCGCGCCGAGCTCGGCCGCCCTGCAGGCGCTCTCGCCTTCCCGCCGCAGTGCGGCCACCATCCACCGGCGCCGCGGCCTCGACCGTATCGGTGACATCGCGGAGGCGGACTCATCCGCTTACCCCATGCCCGACCTTGCCGCCGTTTACGATCGGTCGTCGCCGGTTCGGTCGCGTCCGAGTGCGTGCATCAGTTGGTCTTCCGTGATCGGGGGGACCGGCAGTGGGTGGGCGGCCTCCGCGCGCAGTCCATCGAGGACCAGGGCGAGGTTGCGGCGCCAGGCGCTGGGAGCGATATGAGTGGTGGCCTCGACGATTCGGGTGTGCGACCAGGTGATGAAGGCGATGTCCTCGAGCACCCAGTCGGCGCGTAGTGCGCCGACTTCCTGTGCGCGGGTGATGATCCGGCGCATCAGACCATGCCCGTACTCCTGTGCCTGCGCGATGGCGCGGCTGGGGGGCGCGCGAACGGCGAGCTCGCTGAGCAGGCGGTCGGCGGCCTGCAGCGCGCAGACCTGCTCGACGAGGTAGACGAACGAATCCCACGGGTCGTCGATGGCCGACGCTGCCTCGGCGATGCGGCTTCCGGCTTCGATCCGGTCCTCCACCGCGGCCGCGATGAGGTCGTCGCGGGTGGGGAATCGGTTGTAGAGCGTGCCGATGGCGACGCCGGCGCGGGCGGCGATCTCCTTCAGCGGCGCATCGAGGCCGCGTTCCTCGAAGACGGCGCGGGCGGCGGTCACGAGCGCGTCCCGGTTGCGCTGGGCGTCGCTGCGTAACGGCTTGTCCACGGGCCGATCCTACAAATCGGCTGCTCGGAATATCTTGAGCATAGGTTCAAGTTAATGTTACCGTCAGGGAGAACTTGAACAATGGCTCAACTTAAGGGAGTGGAAATGTCCAAGACCATTGCGATCTTCGGGTTCGGCCCCGGTCTCGGTATCGGGACGGGGCGGAGATTCGGCCGCGAAGGGTTCCGGGTGGCCGTCATCGGCCGCAACCCAGACAAGGCGCGGCGGCATGCGGACGAGCTGACGGCCGAGGGAATCGAGGCCGCAGCCTTTCCCGCCGACGTCACCGACGCGGCACAGATCGCGGGCGTGATCGAGAAGATCGAGGCGAGCTTCGGCCCGATCGAGGTGGCGATGCACGGCGCGGCGGGCGAGATGACCGACCGCATCCCGTCCACGCTGGACGTGGACGTCCCCGGTCTCGCCGTTCCGATCGCGCTCAAGCTGCACTCGCCGATCCTCATGACCAGGGCGCTCGCCCCGAGCATGATCGAAAGGGGCGAGGGTTCGCTGCTGTTCTCCTCGGGTGCGTCCGAGCGCCACCCACTGCCCTACCTGTCCAACTTCGGCATCGCCCTCGCCGCGCAGCGCGGCTACATTCGCCAGCTCGAGGTCGAACTGCGCGGCACCGGCGTCTACGTCGGGCTGCTCAATATCGGCGTGCTGATCGGCGGCAGCACGGCGGAGCGGATCGTCGATGAGCACCCGGAACTGGTTCCCGACGGAATCGAGATCCTCAGGATGGGTCACGACGAACTGGGCGACTACTACTGGCGGATGTACACCGAGCGGGACCAGGTCGAGCTCGACGTGGGCTTCCCGGACTGAGCCCGTGCGCTGAACCCACAACCCACGGGGATGCCGACGAACGGCTGGGTCGATCGTCGATGCCCTGGCCAGCGCGATTCTCCCGGGTCTCCGGGCGCCGATGCCCACGGCCCAGTGGCGGGGTGCGCGCCGAAATTCGCGATGCGCGTAGTCGACCACGGCGATCGAGTCGGTGCGGGCGGCATGATCGCCCTTCGGCCCGCATCCCGGATCGGCAGCGAACTCGACGTGCGATCAGTCGGGCGAGCAGTAAACCGCCGCACACCGGCGGGCCGATATCATTTCGGCAAACATCCGGCGAAATTTGGATGTTCCCGGTACGGAACCGTCCGCCAGAGCAGCGCCGCCCAGCGCCGCATCCGACTCCACCCGGACGCGGCGGAGACTTCCGATACTCTGGGCTCCCGTGACCGTCGCATCGTCCCCGGGTAACTCCGTCAACTCCGCCTCACAGTTCGATCTGATCGTCGTCGGCTCCGGATTCTTCGGGCTGACCGTTGCCGAACGTGCCGCCACCGTGCTGGGCAAACGGGTGTTAGTGATCGAACGCCGCCATCACATCGGCGGTAACGCGTATTCCGAGCCGGATCCGGAAACCGGGATCGAGATCCACAAGTACGGCGCACACCTGTTCCACACCTCCAACAAGCGCGTGTGGGATTACGTCACCCAGTTCACCGAGTTCACCGGGTATCAGCATCGCGTCTTCGCACTGCACAAGGGGCAGGCCTACCAGTTCCCGATGGGGCTCGGTCTGGTCTCCCAGTTCTTCGGCCGCTACTTCTCGCCGGAGGAGGCGCGCAAGCTGATCGCCGAGCAGGCCTCGGAGATCGACACCAAGGACGCGCAGAACCTCGAGGAGAAGGCCATCTCGCTGATCGGCCGCCCGCTCTACGAGGCGTTCGTGCGCGACTACACCGCCAAGCAGTGGCAGACCGACCCGAAGGAACTGCCCGCGGGCAACATCGCCCGCCTTCCGGTGCGCTACACCTTCGACAACCGCTACTTCAACGACACCTACGAGGGCCTGCCCCGCGAGGGTTACACGAAGTGGCTGGAGAACATGGCCGCCTCCGACCTGATCGAAGTGCGGCTGAATACCGACTGGTTCGAGGTGCGTGACCAGTTGCGCGCGGAGAGCCCGGACGCACCTGTCGTCTACACCGGCCCGCTGGACCGCTACTTCGACTACAGCGAGGGCGAGCTGGGCTGGCGCACTATCGATTTCGAGACCGAGGTGCTGCCGACCGGCGACTTCCAGGGCACCTCGGTGATGAACTACAACGACGCGGACGTGCCCTATACCCGCGTCATCGAGCCGCGCCACTTCCACCCCGAGCGCGACTACCCGACCGACAAGACCGTGATCATGCGGGAGTATTCGCGGTTCGCGCAGACCGGTGACGAACCGTATTACCCGATCAACACCCCTGAGGACCGGGCCAAGCTCCTGGCTTACCGCGACCTGGCCAAGAACGAGACCGCGACGGCGAAGGTCGTTTTCGGCGGTCGCCTCGGCACGTATCAGTACCTGGACATGCATATGGCGATCGGCAGCGCGCTGAGCACGTTCGACAATGTGCTGCGCCCGCACTTGGAAGACGGAGCGCCGCTCGTGGACGACCAGGAGGCCAGATGAGCCACCGGACGATGAGTCACACGCACCGAGCCCTGCGCACCGAAGCCGTCCGGGTGCGGGCATCCCGCAACAATGCAGGAGCAGAATGACCTCCCAATCCATCTTGGAAGACATGACCATCGAAACCCGCGCGACCTCGCTGCTGCAGCGCATCATCCTGCCCCGGCCGGGTGAGCCGCTGGACGTGCGAACCCTCTACGTCGAGGAGTCGGCGACCAACGCCCGTCGCGCGCATGCCACCACCCGCACGTCGCTATCGATCGGTGCGGAATCCGAGGTCTCGTTCTGCACCTATTTCAACGCGCTGCCCGCGAGCTACTGGCGGCGCTGGAGCGTCCTGGAGTCGGTCGTGCTCCGGCTGGAACTGGCCGGACACGGACGCGTGGACGTGTACCGGTCCAAGGCCGACGGCTCGCGAATCCACGTGCAGGGCAAGGAGTTCGCTGTCGCGGCGGGCACCGACTCGGTTGTCGTCGAGTTCGAGGCCGACCTCGGCCCATTCGAAGACGGCGGCTGGATCTGGTTCGACATCACTACCGACACGGCGGTCACGCTGCTGTCCGGCGGCTGGTACGCGCCGGTCGAGGCGCCGGGCGAAGGCAGCATCGCGGTCGGCATGCCCACCTTCAACCGGCCGACCGACGCGGTGAAGACCCTTGCCGCCCTGGGCTCGGACCCGCTGGTGCTGGAAAAGATCAAGGCCGTGATCATTCCGGATCAGGGCACCAAAAAGGTGGTCGACGAGCCCGGCTTCGCGGAATCGTCCGCGGCGCTCGGAGATCGGCTGGCCATCTACAACCAGCCGAACCTCGGCGGTTCCGGCGGCTACAGCCGGGTCATGTACGAGGCGCTGAAGACCACCGACGCCGAGTACATCGTCTACATGGACGACGACATCGAGATCGAGCCGGACTCGATCCTGCGCGCACTGGCCTTCGCCCGGTTCGCGAAGTCGCCGGTGCTGGTCGGCGGCCAGATGCTCAACCTGCAGGAGCGTTCGCACCTGCATGTCATGGGCGAGGTCGTCGACCGCGGCATCTTCATGTGGACCGCCGCGCCGAACGTCGAGTACGACCACGACTTCTCGAAGTACCCGCTCAAGGACCGGGACAACTCCAAGCTGCTGCACCGGCGCATCGACGTCGACTTCAATGGCTGGTGGACCTGCGTCATCCCACGCCGGGTCGCCGAGGAACTCGGCCAGCCCCTTCCGCTGTTCCTGAAATGGGACGACGCCGAGTACGGCCTGCGCGCCCGCGCCGCCGGGTACCCGACCGTCACCCTGCCCGGCGCTGCCGTCTGGCACATGGCCTGGAGCGACAAGGACGACGCCATCGACTGGCAGGCGTACTTCCATCTGCGTAACCGGTTGGTGGTCGCCTCGCTGCACCTGCCTGGCAACGGGCGCGGGATGGTCGTCAACACGATCAAGGCGACCTTGAAACACCTACTGTGCCTGGAGTATTCGACGGTTGCGATCCAGAACCTGGCTATCCGCGACTTCCTCGCGGGCCCCGAACGGCTGTTCCAGCTGCTGCCGAGCGCGCTCGGCGCGGTGCACGAACTACGCAAGCAGTACCCGGATGCGGTGATCCTGCCCTCGTCGACCGAACTGCCACTGGCCAGTCACATCGGCGTCGGGGCGGTCGGCGAGCCGGCCAATCCGATCGCCAAGGTGGTCCGGCTGGCCAAGGGCGTGGTGCACAACTTCCGCTCGGCGCATACCGAACACCATGAGACACCTCAGCTGAACGTGCCGACGCTGGACGCGCGCTGGTTCCTGCTCTCGCAGGTCGACGGCGTCACTGTCACCACGGCGGACGGTCGAGGCGTGGTCTACCGCAAGCGCGATCCGCGCCAAGCGCTCGGTCTGTTCAAGGAGGCGATGCGCCTGCGCAAAGAGCTGGCCGCGCGCTTCCCGGAGATGCAGCAGCGCTACCGTGCCGCACACCCGCAGCTGACCAGCACGCCGGCCTGGGAGAAGGTCTTCGGCATCGGCGACGACACGAAGGGTGGACAGCGGTGAGCCTCGGAGCGAACGCAGCCGACGACGCGGCGGTGGTCCGGCCGCTGCAGAGCGCGAACGGCCACGGCGGCCCGGTGTCCGCGGAACCAGCGGCGGGCGAGCAGGCACCACCGGAGGTCGCGATCATCAACGCCGTGCAGGCCACCCTCGGCAGCAAGCCCGCGGTGGTGGCCGCGGCGCGCGGCATGTCGCACTTCGGTGAGCACGCGCTCGGCTGGGTCGGCATCGCTGCCGCGGGCTGGCTGGTGGACAAGCCGCGGCGCAGGCAGTGGGCCGGGGTCGCGGTCGGCGCGGTCGGAGCGCACGCGGCCTCGATCGTCATCAAGCGCATCGTCCGGCGGCCTCGCCCGAACGATCCGTCGGTGCAGGTCAACGTGGGTACCCCGAGCAAATTAAGCTTCCCGTCCTCGCACGCGACCTCGACCACGGCGGCGGCCGTGTTGCTCGGCCGATTGACCGGGCTACCCTTGCCTGCGGTGCTCGTCCCCCCGATGCTGCTTTCCCGGGTGGTTCTCGGGGTGCACTATCCCTCCGACGTGCTCGCCGGTTCCGCGCTTGGTGCCGCGTCTGCCGCTGCCCTGCTTGCCGCCGAAAAGAGACTTGATAGTGACCGCACAAGAAAGAGCTTTGGTTGACATGAGTGAAGAGCCGACCGGCGCCGACCTAGCCGAGGCCGTTGTCAAGGGTCCGCCCAAGACGCTGGCCGGCGGTCTGTTCAAGGCTGTCCGGCCGCGGCAGTGGGTGAAGAACGTCCTGGTGCTCGCCGCGCCGCTGGCCGCGGGCACGGTCACCGACGTGGACGTGCTCGCGCATGTCGGCATCGCCTTCGTGGTGTTCTGCATGGCAGCCTCGGGCATCTACCTGGTCAACGACGCGCTCGACGTGGAAGCCGACCGGGCGCACCCGACCAAGCGGTTCCGGCCGATCGCTGCGGGCATCGTCCCGGTGAACCTGGCCTACCTGTTGTCGGCGGTGCTGTTGGCCGGGTCGATCGCGGGGTCGTTCCTGGCTTCGTGGCACCTGGCCGTGGTGATGACCGTTTACATCGGAATCCAGTTGGCCTACTGCTTCGGCCTGAAGCACCAGGCGGTGCTGGACATCTGCATTGTGTCCTCGGGCTTCCTGCTGCGCGCGGTGGCCGGCGGCGCGGCGGCGAGCATCCCGCTGTCGCAGTGGTTCCTGCTGATCATGGCCTTCGGTTCGCTTTTCATGGCGGCGGGCAAGCGCTACGCCGAACTGCAGATCGCGCTGGGCACCGGGGCGAAGATCCGCAAGTCGCTCGAGTACTACACCCCCACTTACCTGCGCTTCATCTGGACGCTGGCGGCGACGGCGGTGGTGGTGTTCTACGGGCTGTGGGCGTTTGAGCAGGACGGCAAGAATCACACCGAGTGGTTCGCGATCTCGATGATTCCGTTTACCATCGCAATCCTGCGTTACGCGGTCGACGTCGATGGTGGCGAGGCCGGTGAGCCCGAAGAGATCGCGCTGGGGGACCGTATCCTCCAGTTCCTCGCAATTGCCTGGATCGGAGCGGTAGGTGTCGCTGTCTATCTCACCTGACGAGATGCTGGTAGCGGAGCGAACGGAATACGCGGGGGAGCGGCCGGCTGATGAGCTTGCGCCCTCCCCATCGCGGTTCGCACGTCTATCCAAAGCCACGTTCGTCGGTGGGATCGCGCTCACCGTTGTCCTTTTCGCGATCGGTGGCTGGCAGCGGCGCTGGATCGCCGATGACGGCCTCATCGTGTTGCGGACCGTACGCAATCTGCTTGCGGGCAACGGCCCCGTCTTCAACGCGGGCGAGCGTGTCGAAACCAACACCAGTACCGCATGGACCTACCTCGTCTGGTTCTTCAGCTGGCTGACCCAGGCGCGGCTCGAGTACGTGGTGCTCGGCGTCGCGCTGACGGTGTCGCTGGCCGCGGTGGTCTTCGCCATGTTCGGCTCCTCCCGGTTGTGGGGCGGGACGGGGTCGGGCCTACTGCTGCCAGCGGGGGTACTTGTCTACATCGCCCTGCCCCCGGCCAGGGACTATGTCACCTCCGGCCTGGAGAGCGGGCTGGTGATCTGCTGGATCGGCCTGCTCTGGTGGCAGCTGATGCGGTGGAGTCAGGCGAAATCGGTTCGGCTGCCCGGTTTGCTCGGCCTGGTCTTCCTCGCCGGGCTCGCGCCGCTGATCCGTCCCGAGATGACGCTCGTCGGCGCACTGGCGTTGCTGATGATCTTCCTGGCGCCCATGCCGGAGAGCAGGATTCGCCCGATCGTTCTGCGCGCGGTGATCGTCGCGGTGGCCGGGCTGGTTCCGCTGGGCTACCAGATCTGGCGGATGGGCTACTACGGCCTGCCCTATCCGAACACCGCGGTCGCGAAGGACGCGGGCGGCGCCAAGTGGGGTCAGGGCCTCACCTATCTCTGGAATCTGGTCGGTCCCTACTTCCTGTGGGTGCCGCTGCTGGTGCTGCTGATCGGCGGGGTGGTCGCGGCGCGCGCCCGTGCCGAGCGGATTGCGGTGCCGTCCGAGCACGCCACAGACGAAGAGCGCGGTTGGTCGGTGCAGTGGGTCCGGGAACGGCTGCGCTCGCCGGGCGCGGTGGTCACTCTCGTGCTGTTCAGCGGATTCATCTTGACCGTCTACGCGGTGCGCGTCGGCGGCGACTTCATGCACGGCCGCATGCTGCTTCCGCAGCTGTTCCTGCTGCTGCTTCCGGTCGCGGTGGTCCCGATCCGGCTGCCCGAAGGCGGCCTGCGCGCGGCGACGGCCGCCGACTGGTCCTTCGCGGTGATCCTGCTCGCGCTCGTCGGCACCGCGGGTTGGGCGTTGTTCGCCGCCAACACCACCGCAATCAAGACCGGCACCAAGATCACCTCGACCGGCATCGTCGACGAGCGCGTCTACTACGTGCTCAACACCGGTCACGACCATCCGATCCTGGCGGAGGATTACCTGGATTACCCGCGCATCCGCGCGATGGTCGACGACATCGCGGCCAGCCCGAACGGTGGGCTGCTGCTCAACTCGCCGTCTTTCATGTTCTGGTATGTCGCTCCACCGCCACAGCCCATCCCCGTCGGTGGCGCAGGCCACTCGGTTTACTTCTTGAATCTGGGGATGACCAGCATGAACGTCCCGCTGAACGTCCAGGTGATCGATCCGATGGGCCTGGCCTACCCGCTGGCCGCGCACACCGATCGGCTCACCGACGGCCGGATCGGGCACGACAAGAGCCTGTACCCGGACTGGGTCGTCGTGGACACCGGCATGGTGGACAGGAAGCCGTGGATGCCCTGGTACCTGGACGAGAAGTGGGTGACCCAGGCGCGGACCGCGATGGGCTGCCCAGGCACTCAGGCGCTGATGATCTCCTACCGCGACCCGCTCACGTTCGAGCGTTTCCGGCACAATCTGCGCAATGCGCTGCGATTCGCCAAGTATCGGATGGATCGGGTGCCGAAGTACGAGATTCAGCGCTGCGGGCTGGTCGACCCGTTTCCCGAGCCGGTCGCGCCCCGCTGACCCGTAGGCCACACTGGGCTCATCGTTTACGCTGCGCCCAGTGATTGGGTTGGACGAATCCGATAAAGTGGTGTGCGCCGCTTTATCTCGTTTTGATAACGTCCCTGCATCGATGCCGCGATAGGCTGCGATGCGTACGCCCCAGCTGTGGCGTCCGCTGATCGTGGCATCGGCGGGTCAACGTGTGGACGGCTGCCACGGTCGCCGTAGAACGAAAGGTCGAAATTGATGCGAGGCGTGATCGGACGTCTGAATACTCGAAGAGCAGGGGCCTGGCTCAAGCGTTCGATGCTGGTGTCGCTGGCTGTTCTGCTACCGCTCGGGGTGTCGGTGGCAGGCCCTGCCGCTCCGGCGTCCGCCGCCTTCAATCCGGACGGCTTCGACTTCTGGGTCGATTCCGATATGGGTCCGATCAAGTCGCGCATCTTCCGCGCGGCCGACGGCAACACCGGTCGCGTGGTGTACGCGCTGGACGGCATGCGCGCGCGCAATGACCTCAGTGGCTGGGAGATCGACACCGAAGTCGCGCGCGAGCTGACCAAATGGAACATCAATGTGGTCATGCCGGTCGGCGGGCCGTCCAGCTTCTACGCCGACTGGAACGCTCCGAGCGACTTCTTCGGTCTGGGCAGCGCCGGCTCCTCATCGACCGGTTCGGCGAACTCCGGCTCCGGTCTGCTGACCGGTTCCGTGGGCGGGCCGGGTAAGTCCAGCACCTACAAGTGGGAAACGTTCCTCACCACCAACTTGCGCTCGGCGCTGCGCGACCGGCTCGGTTTCAACCCGAACCGCAACGGTGTGTTCGGCCTGTCCATGGGCGGCAGCGCCGCGCTGACGCTGGCCGCCTACCACCCCGACCAATTCCGTTATGCCGGTTCGTACTCCGGCTACCTGAACATCTCCGCGCCGGGCATGCGCGAGGCGCTGCGCGTGGCGATGCTGGACGCGGGTGGCTACAACATCGACGCGATGGCACCACCGTGGGGTCCGCAGTGGCTGCGGATGGACCCGTTCGTGTTCGCGCCCCAGCTGAAAGCCAACAACACCCGGCTGTGGGTCTCCGCGGGTAGCGGTCTGCCGAGTGCGGCGGATGGCCTGAGCTTCAATACGGTCAACGCGATGGGTCTGGAGGCGCTGGCGCTGGCCAACACCCGTGCTTTCCAGGTCCGCATGCTGTCGCTGGGTGCAGGCAACATCACCTACGACTTCCCCGCCGTCGGAGTGCACAACTGGAACTACTGGGCCGACGAGGTGTACCGGATGATCCCGGATCTGTCGGCGAACATCGGCTGAATTATTTTGCAGCGCCTGCTGTGTTTGATTTGCAGCGCCTGCGGCGCTGCGTGTTCGCGGCCCCCCTTTTGGCTCGCGTCCGAGCGATCGAGACTCGCGACTGCGTCGCATGCGCTTCGATCGCTCGGACGCGAGCCGGACCGCGAATGTGCTCGTAAGACTCGCACTCGACGGGGCTGAGTTGGTCGGCGCCGTTTGTGAAGCACCGCCCGTGTGCACTCGGGCGGTCTTTTGTAGATCCGCAGTTGTTCCCGGCTGGTTCGGGGTTCGGTTCGAGCGGCCGAGACCAACAGCTGCAGCCGCATGCGCTTCGATCGCTCGGATGCGGGCCGGGCGGCGAATGTGCTCGTAAGACTCGCACTCGACGGGGCCGAGTTGGTCGGCGTCGTCGGTGAAAGACCGCCCTGTGCCTATGTGTGTCGGGGCGGTCTTTTTGTATACCCGCAGTTGTTCCGGTCTTTATGGCTCGGTCCGAGCGGCCGAGACTTGCGCCTGCGGTGCATGCGCTTCGATCACTCGGACCCCAGACGGGCCGCAAACGTGCTCGTAAGACGCGCACCTGATGGTGTGAGTCGGTCGGTGCTCGGAGAAAGACCGTCCGGTGTGTGCATCGGGTGGTTTTGTATTCCGCAGTCGTCCGCGACTCCGTTTACAACGAATATGAAGCGGAAAACCTGTCGGTGGTTGTGGCACGGATCACCATCCAGCAACATGTAAGCATCCGTTTCTGATTGATACACGAAGAACATGCACAGAGGTCGTTTCGTCCGTTCTTGGTGGACGTCGAGATCTCCGTGTCCGATGGGGCCGGTGGGGATCGCTAGAAATTTGCCGACGCGGCCGCCTGAGCGAAAGGGTCGAGTGTGATGCATAGTGCGCGCGGGAGACGCGGGCTCGATAGGTCAAGAGGTTCGTGGCTGCGGCGATCGGCTATCGGTATCGCGACGGCGATGCTGCTGCCGTTCGGCGCCACCGTCATGGGCACCGGCGCCACCGCATCGGCGGCGTTCAACCCGGCGGCCTTCGACTTCTGGGTCGATTCCGGCATGGGCCCGATCAAGTCCCGGATCCTGCGTGCAGCGGATGGCAACACCAACCGCGTCGTCTACGTGCTGGATGGCCTGCGGGCTCCGGAGAACCTGAACGGCTGGGAGATCGAGACCAACATCCCGGAGGTGCTGGCCGGCCAGAACATCAACGTAGTCATGCCAGTCGGTGGCATGTCGAGTTTCTACGCCGACTGGAACGCGCCGAGCGAGTTCTTCGGCGTCCCGGCAGGCAACGGCTCGAGCACCGGCTCCGGCGGGCTCGACGGGTTCGCCGGCGGCCCGGGCAAGAGCTACCGGTACCAGTGGGAAACGTTCCTGACCAACAATCTGCGCTGGGCCCTGCGCGACCGGCTCGGGTTCAACCCGAACCGCAACGGCGCCTTCGGCTTGTCCATGGGTGGCAGCGCCGCGCTGACGCTGGCCGCCTACCATCCGGACCAGTTCAGCTTCGCCGGTTCGTTCTCCGGCTACCTGAACAACTCCGCACCGGGCATGCGTGAGGCCATTCGCCTGGCCATGATGGATGCGGGCGGCTATAACGTCGACTCGATGGCGCCGCCCTGGAGTCCGCAGTGGCTGCACATGGACCCGTTCGTCTTCGCGCCCAACCTGGTCCGCAACGGCACGCGCCTGTGGATCGCCGCCGCGAGCGGTCTGCCCACAGCCGCCGACCTGCCGAGCTTCAATACCCTCAACGGCATGGAGTTGGAGGCGCTGGCGCTGGCGAACACCCGAGCGTTCCAGGTCCGCATGGCGACGCTGGGTGGTGGCAACGCTATCTACTCCTTCCCGGCCAACGGCATCCACGCCTGGAACAACTGGTCCGACGAGGCCATCAGGATGCTCCCCGATCTGTCCGCCAACATCGGCTGAATTGTTGGCAGCGCCTGCGGCGCTGCGTGTTCGCGGCCCCCTTTTGGCTCGCGTCCGAGCGACCGCTGCTGGCGACTTCGTGGCGGACGCAACGGTCGCTCGGACGCGAGCCGGGCCGCGAACGGGCAATGCTCGGTCTCGCTGACACGAAAATAGCGAATTTCCCCACCCACCGCGGAGCGCGCAGCGCCCCTGAACAGCTTCGCTCGGAAGCGGGAGTCGGGCCTATTTGGTTGCGGTAGGAGGTGAGGGCGGTATTGCCTGGTCAGGCTTTGTTTGTCTGGCCGCGCGCTTCGGCGCGCCGTGTTCGCGAGCCGGGCGTGCACAGGGCTCGTGAGACGGAAATTATGGGTGGGAACCGCGCAGTAGTCGTCCTGGCTCTTTGTACCCATCCCGCACTCGCCGGGGCTGGTTGTGTGTCTCGCTGGGATTTTGTGTGTGGAACCGGGAGCGGGTGGCGGTCCGCATCGTTGGCTGGATGATCGCCAGCGGGGACTTGCGGCGGTGGGCGGTTCCCCTTGCGGTCGAGTGTGTCTGGTTTGTCGGCAAATCTCGGCAAATCTCGGTCCGCATCACGATCCGGCATCTCGGCGGCGGCTTTTCGCGGGGTCGGCAGTGAATCCTGCGCGGTGGCGTCGTTGCCGCGGCGGAGCGGGGCCACGCAGGACCAGGTGTTCGAGATGCTGTTCGACCTGAGCGCGAATCCCGGGGTGAGTGACCGTTCCTGTCATGAATGGAATATCTTGGTTTCCAACACGACATCACCGCGAGAACGCGATAAGGTCACCGCACCATCACATACTGCGGACGGGCGGATTTCGGCAGTTGAAAGCCCCGGGCCTTGCTTAGGCGAGGGGTGTCGAATATCGTCCACCGAGCGCAAGTGTGACCAGAACGTTGTAGCGCCGTCGCTAGTACCGGAATGTCGGGATCCGGTGCGCTGTGACGTGTGTCTCGTTGGCAGCACGGGTGTTGTTCCGCCCCTCAGGGTGGCGAGCGGCAGCACCACAACAGCAGAAAGAGAGCAGAATTCATGCGTTTCGGCAGGGCGGCCGCGCCGAAGAGAACCAAGTCGGGACGGCGACGCGCACCTCGTGGTTGGCGTAATCGAATTCTGGCTGTCGGTGCCGCTGCAGTGGCGCTACCGATCGCCGCTGGGATGGCGGTCCCGACTGTTGCCACCGCGGCACCGTCGGCGCACGCGCCGGTGCTGCGGGCTCCCGCGGGCGGCTACGAAGACCTGATGGTCCCCTCCAGCATGGGCCCGATCAAGGTCCAGGTGCAGTGGGCTTCGCGCGGCGGCAACGCGGCGCTTTACCTGCTCGATGGTCTGCGGGCGCGCGACGACCGCAACGCCTGGTCGTTCGAGACCAACGCGATGCAGCAGTTCGGCAACGACAACATCACCCTGGTGATGCCGGTCGGCGGCCAGTCCAGCTTCTACACCGACTGGTACGCGCCGTCGAACCTGAACGGCCAGAAGACCACGTACAAGTGGGAGACCTTCCTCACGAAGGAGCTCCCGGCCTTCCTGGAGGGCTACGGCGTCTCGCGCACCAACAACGCGGTCGCAGGTCTTTCCATGGGTGGTAGCGGGGCGCTGGCCCTTGCGGCCTACCATCGCGACCAGTTCAAGTTCGCCGCCTCCTACTCGGGCTACCTGAACATCTCCGCGCCGGGCATGCGCGAGGCGATCCGCATCGCGATGCTGGACGCGGGCCGCTTCAACGTCGACTCGATGGCCGCGCCGTGGAGCCCGGCATGGCTGCGGATGGACCCGTTCGTGTTCGCGCCGCAGCTGCGGGGCCTGCCGATGTACATTTCGGCAGCCAGCGGCCTGCCGGGCCCGTACGATCAGCCGAACTCGGCGGTCGGCGTGTTCAACACCAGCACCGCGATGGGGCTGGAAGCCCTCTCGCTGGTGAATACCCGCGCGTTCGAGGCCCGCCTGAACTCGCTGGGCATCCCGGCCCGGTTCGACTTCCCGGCCGCGGGCACCCACACCTGGAAGTACTGGGAGGGTCAGCTGTTCGCTTCGCGCAACATGATCCTGGACGCCACCGGAGCCTGGTGACATAGTTCGCCGCTTCGCGCATTCAGGCCGCACCGGAACCGGTGCGGCCTGAATCGCGTTTCGGGCAGGATCGATCGGACTCGCTCGACAGCGTTCGATACCGGCACTCGGCCAGCAAATCGAGCGACGCGGTCTGCGCGCAGCGCGTGTCTCCCCGAAACACCACCGGCGCGGGAGTACAAAGCTCATGTGGCAGGGATTACATGCGGTAAATGGGGGAGGCGCGAACATCGCGGTGCTCGTCCGGCCCGCGGGCGGCTTATGCTGCTCGCCACCGCCATGGTGCTACCGCTCGCCACAGGTTTGCCGGTCGACGCCCCCGCCATCGCGCAGCCCACCGTGGCCCCCGCTCCGCCGCTTGTGGAGAAGGTCGTGTGGCTTACCGACCGTCGGGTCTCGCTATGGGTCACCTCGCCATCCATGGGGTCGCCCATTCAGGTGCAGCTGCTGCTGGCGAGGGACTGGAACACCCGTCCGGACGCCAGATTCCCGGTGCTGCTCCTGCTTGACGGCCTGCGCGCCGCTAACGACGAGAGCGGTTGGACGAAGGACGCGGGCGCGGTCGACTTCTTCGCCGACAAGAACGTCACCGTCGTGCTTCCAGTCGGCGGCCAGTCCAGCTTCTACTCCGACTGGCTCGAGCCGAACAACGGTCACAACTACAAATGGGAAACCTTCCTGACCAAGGAACTTCCTCCGCTGCTCGAGAGCCAATGGCGGGCAACAGAGGTGCGTGGCATGGAGGGCCTGTCGATGGGCGGAACGGCTGCCATGTTCCTCGCCGCGCGCAATCCCGGCTTCGCGAAGTACGCCGCCTCGTATTCCGGTTTCCTGACCACAACGACACTGGGCATGCCGCAGGCCATCCAGTTCGCCATGCGCGATGCGGGCGGATTCGACTCGGCCGCCATGTGGGGTCCCCCGACGAGTTCGGAGTGGGAGGGACACGACCCGTACGCGCTGGCCGACAAACTGAAAGGGATCAGCCTGTACATCTCCAGTGGCAGCGGCGCGACCGGTCCCTACGACCATGCCTCCGGCATCCCCGGAGTGAGCACCAACGTCGCGGGCATGGGCCTGGAGCTCCTGTCCCGACTCACCTCGCAGAACTTTGTGACCAAGCTGGGAAAGCTGGCCATTCCAGCCCAGGTGAACTACCGCCCGTCCGGCACGCACTCCTGGCCGTACTGGGATTTCGAAATGCGCCAGTCCTGGACACATGCGGCGGCCGCGCTCGGCGTCGACCCGGGCAAGCTCGCCTGCGTGGCGAGCGGCACGATCGACGCGGCGGCCGTCGCGAACGCCTGGCTCGGCGAGTGTCTCACCGGCGAATACCAGGTGGCCGGTGGCGTGGCACAGGACTTCAAGGGCGGCCGGGTGTTCTTCTCGCCCGGCAGCGGCGCGCACGCGGTGGGCGGCATGATCGGCGGCGGGTACCAGGCCGCCATGGGGCCGGCCGGACCGCTCGGGCTACCCACCGGCGACGAGCGTCCGCTGCCGGACGGCCGTGGCAGGCTGCAGGCCTTCCAGAACGGCTCGCTGTACTGGACGCCGCAGA
Organism: Nocardia sp. 2TAF39; assembly: GCF_052114905.1. Classification (NCBI taxonomy): domain Bacteria; kingdom Bacillati; phylum Actinomycetota; class Actinomycetes; order Mycobacteriales; family Nocardiaceae; genus Nocardia; species Nocardia sp. 2TAF39. The sequence goes on along the minus strand of NZ_JBFRFQ010000036.1, from coordinate 47,040 downwards.
CCGGCGTCCAGGCGGTGCGTGGTGCGATTCTGGAGGAGTGGGGCAGGCAGGGCTACGAGCGCGGCCCCGCTGGCTACCCGATAGCACCGGAGGTCCAGACGCCGAACAAGGCCGGCGCGGTGCAGGCCTTCGAGAACGGCCCGTTCTACTACAACGAGAAGACCGGTGTGCATCGCATCGAGGGCCTGATCCTGGGCAAGTACGCCCAGATGGGCTATGAGAACAGCTGGTTGGGGTTCCCCGTCGCCGAAGAAGAGCCGCTGAAGGATCTCGGCCGGTTCAGCCGCTTCGAGGGCGGCAATGTCTACTGGAGCCCGGTGTCGGACGCCTGGGCCGTGCAGAACGGTTCGGTCATGGACGCCTGGCGCGACGCCGGATACGAGAACGGCAAACTCGGGTATCCGATCAGCGACCAGTTTCCCGTTCCTGGCGGTGTGCAGCAGAACTTCCAAGCCGGATTCATCACGGTGCGCGACGGCGCACCGGAGGTTCACAGCATCTGAATACAGAACGGTCTGTTGAGGATGAGATGCACCTCTGCAGTGGCCACCGCCCACGAGCTGCAATCTCCCACCACTGCGAGGCGCGGCAGAAGGCGTCGTGTTCCCCACGCACCGCATCGCGTCCGCTCGAGCCGTCGACCGGTCGGATCGTGGTGTGGCCCAAGACCGTCGACCTGACCGAGCTCGAGCATCAGGGGCAGCTTCGCCGCCTCCGTGGAGGTTGAAAGTTGTGCCTCGATCTCGCCTTCGGGACGGCCACTCGCCAACACCCGGGCTGCCACCCCGAACCGTGGTCACCACCCCCGATCATCCCAATTTCGTCAGTAGCGAGACCGAGCATTGCCCTTTCGCGGCCCGGGTCGCATCCGGGCAGATGGCGGATCCGCGACCCAGTCGCCAGCGGCAGCCGCACAGACGTCAGGCGCAATGGGGTCGCGAACACGCAGCGCCGCACAGGGGGCAGCCAACCGCGCCGTGCGATCGCCTGCTAGCGCGACCACTCGGCTGGGCTCCCGGTTCCGAGCGCAGCGAGACCGAGCATTGCGTGTTCGCGGCCCGGCCTGCGTCCGAGCGGATGGCGGATCCGCGACAAAGTCACCAGCAGCGGTCGCACAGACGCCATGGGGTCGCGAACACGCAGTGCCGAAGGCGCTGCAAAACAAACACAGCTAGCCTGGTGGTCGACCCGACCCGCTTCGCGAAGAGATCGAGGACAAGAATTCATGCATCGGACCCGTGGAAAGGTAGTCGGCGTGGTTGTCGCAATCGCCGCGACCGGCCTGCTCGCCGCGTGTGGCGACAATGATTCGACCGTATCGAGCACGCCGACCCGCACCACGACGGCGACGCAGCAGGCCACCTCGTCGAGCTCCGCTGTCGCCACTGGACAGCCCGCACCGGAGCAGCCACCCACGAGCACGGAGTCGCCGGAACGGCCGCAGCCGGTGCCTACCGAGGCCGCTCCGCCCGCGGACACCTCGAAGCTCACCGACAAAGACAAGAGGTTCCTCAACGAGCTGCAGAAGCAGGGCATCACCCCGGCTACGCCCGACATCGCGCTGAGTATCGGCGCGTACGTCTGCCAGGGCACTGCGGCGGGCGCGTCCGATCAGGATCTGATGACCTTCGTCACCGCGATGGCCGGCTCGGATCCGTCCTTCGATCCGGCGAAGATGCCGGTCGAGCGGGCCGGGCAGATCTACATCTCCGCCGCCAAGGCGACGTACTGCCAGTGAGTGCGCGCAACCGTTCGACGTCCCGCCGGTCCAAGCCGGCGGGATGTTTGATCTTGATCGGCGTCGTCGTGCTGATTATTCTTGTCGTCCTGCTGCTGTGGTACCTGCTCGCAGGGCGGTTGCGGCCACCGGAGCCGGGACCGAGGCCGCCGGAGCGACCGACTTCGCAGCCGGCGAGTTGTCCTGATGTGCAGATGATTTCGGTGCCGGGAACCTGGGAGTCGAACAGCTACGACGATCCGCACAACCCGACCGCGAACCCGGTCTCGCTGATGCTCAACGTCTCCGATCCGGTTGCGCAGCAGTTCCCGCATGAGCGGCTTGACGTGTACACCGTCCCGTATGTCGCGCAGTTCTCGAACCCGATCGCGATTCCGCCGGACGGCCAGCAGTCCTACAACAACAGCCGCTCCGAGGGCACGAAGCGGATGGTCGACGCAATGGTCGCCCGCAACAGGGAGTGCCCGCTGACCACCTATGTGGTCGCCGGATTCTCCCAGGGCGCGGTGATCGCAGGCGATGTCGCCGCGCAGATCGGTGCGAACAACGGCCCTGTGCCCGCCGATCTGGTGCTCGGCGTGATGCTGATCGCCGACGGTCGGCGTACCGGCGATCCGGGGCCGGGCCAGGCGATCCAGATCGGCACGCCTCCGCCGGGGGTGGGTGCCGAAGTCGCGCTGAATGGGCTCAACGTGCCGGGCATTACGATGACCGGTCCGCGTCAAGGGGGCTTCGGCTCGCTGGCCGACCGTACCTACACGATCTGCGCGCCAGGTGATCTGATCTGCGACGCACCGAGGGAAGCGCTGAGCCCGTGGAACATCGTGGTCAGCGTGAACACCCTGGTCCGTGCGGTGGGCAATCCTGTGCACAGCCTCTACAACGGCTTCGTCGTCGATGCCGACGGCACCACCGCGACACAGTGGACGGCGAACTGGGCCGACGGTCTCATCGAGACAGCGCCGCATCCGCCGCATCCGTGAGAATTCACAGCACGTGAGATACCCCGCAGACGGATGGCGTGACAAGCGCAACTCGAGTCGGTCAGCACGCTGTAAAGTGCGCTGGTGATCGCGACGCTGGGCGACGCCGCAGGCACGGGCGTCGCGCCCGAATTTCCCCACAGCCAGGAGCATGAGTTCATGACAGATGCCGCCGCACCGGCCACCACGGCGAGCCGTGAAGCGGATGCTGCGTTGACCGCGCTGGGCACTCCATTGCGTCCGTTCCGCTTCGCGGCGGCGGGCGAGGGAAACAAGCAGGAGGGTGGTGCCCGCAAATTCGTCCAGACGGCACAGCAGGCCGAGGAGTACGGCTTCGACACCTTCGTCGTGCCCGACCACCTCGGTGAGCAGATCGGACCGATCGCCGCGCTCGGCGCACTCACCCAGGCCACCGAGAAGATCCGCCTGGGAACCTCCGTCCTGGCGAATGGTTTCCGGCATCCTGTCGTGCTTGCCAAGGACCTGGCCACGATCGACGTGCTGTCCAAGGGCCGGCTCGAGGTCGGTCTCGGCGCGGGATGGATCAAGGAAGAGTTCGAGAACGCGGGCATCCCCTACGAGTCGCCCGGCATCCGGCTGGAGAAGCTGGACGAGGCGTTGACCATACTCGACGTGCTGCTGCGCGGCCAGGAGTGCACTTTCGACGGGAAGCACTACCAGGTGCGCGGCATCAAGGGCACGCCGCGGCCGCGACAGGGTCCGCGCCCGCCGATCTGTACCGGTGGCGGCGGTCCGAAGATGCTGCGGCTGGCCGCCAAGCACGCGGACATCGTCTCTGTCGTTCCGGTCACCACCAAGAACGGCAAGGGCCTGCTGTCCGGCATCACCATCGAGAAGGCCGTGGAAAAGGTGAACTTGATCAAGGAGGCCGCCGGTGACCGGTTCGCCGACATCGAGCTGAACTGGGCCATCACCGCTGTCGTGATCACCGATGATCGAGAGAAGACCGCGGAGATGGCGCTTTCGGCGTTGGATAGGGGACTACACCCGAATCTCGAGGTGGACGTCCAGCTTTCCGTCGAGGACATCCTGAATTCGCCCTATGTGGCGATCGGCACATTCGAGGAGATCGCCGAGCAGATCCGACGTGTGCGCGACCTCACCTCGATGTCGTACGTGGGTGTATTTCCCACTCAGATGGACGCGTTCGCCCCCGTGATTCCCCTGCTGCGGGACGAGTGAGCCGGTCTTCTCTGTAACATGACTCTGGTTTGAGTAAATCTAGCCGATAGCGGTCACCGCGCAGACCGCACAAAATCTGCAGGCCGGCTCTGCACTTGGAGCAACCCGCGGGCGAAAGCGAGTCGGGGCCACACAGGTAACAGCGGCGATCTCGCCGCCTTGCTGTGTGTGCCTCGGAGGAGAAGAAGGAATGGAAGAGACTTTCGACGACTACCTGGACGAAACCGGGAACATCCGCATTCCCGAGGATCACACCCTGGTTGATCACGTCGAGAAGCACACCCGGAACGACGCGAACACCCTGGCATATCGCTACATCGACTACTCGCGGGAGCGCGACGGCGAGGCGCAGGAGCTGACGTGGCGTGAGTTCGGTATCCGGCTGCGCGCGGTGGCCGCCCGATTACAACAGGTGACCAACCCGGGCGACCGGGTCGCGATCCTCGCTCCGCAGGGCTTGGACTATGTGATCTCCTTCTTCGCCGCGATCTACGCGGGCACCATCTCGGTGCCGCTGTTCGACCCGGACGAGCCCGGCCACACCGATCGCCTGCACGCCGTGCTCGGCGACTGTGAGCCCTCGGCCATCCTGACCGCCAGCTCCTCGGCGGCCGGCGTCCGGCAGTTCTTCCGCTCGTTGCCCGCCGCGCAGCGTCCGCGCATCATCGCCGTGGACGCGATCCCGGACAGCGTCGGAGAGAGCTGGGTGCGCCCGGACGTCGCGGTCGACGACATCGCCTACCTGCAGTACACCTCGGGCTCCACCCGAGTGCCCGCCGGTGTCGAGATCACCCACCGTGCGGTGGGCACCAACTTGTTGCAGATGGTCGACGCGATCAACCTGGACTGGAACTCGCGGGGCGTCACCTGGCTGCCGTTGTTCCACGACATGGGCCTGCTGACGGTGATCCTGCCCGCTGTGGGCGGCAAGTACATCACCATCATGTCGCCGAGCGCGTTCGTACGCCGTCCCTATCGCTGGATCAAGGAGCTGGCCGCCCACAACGACGGCGCGGGAACCTTCGCCGCCGCGCCGAATTTCGCGTTCGAGCATGCGGCCGCCCGCGGTCTGCCGAAGAACGGCGAGTCGCTGGATCTGTCGAACGTCATCGGCCTGATCAACGGCAGCGAACCGGTCACGACCTCGTCGATGAAGAAGTTCAACGAGGCATTCGCCCCGTACGGTCTGCCCAAAACCGCCATCAAGCCGTGCTACGGCATGGCCGAGGCGACGCTGTTCGTCTCCGCCACCAAGGCCGAAGACGAGGCCAAGGTCACCTACGTCGACCGCACGGAGCTCAACGCGGGGCGCATGGTGAAGGTCGAGTCGACAGCCGAGAACGCGATCGCCCAGGTGTCCTGCGGTTATGTCGCGCTCTCGCAGTGGGCTGCCATCGTCGATCCGGAGTCGGTCGACGCCGAGGGCGGCGGCCAGGAGGTGCCCGACGGCCGGGTAGGCGAGATCTGGCTGCACGGCAACAACATGGGCATCGGCTATTGGGGTCGTCCTGACGAGACCGCGGCGACCTTCCGGAACAAGGTCACCCAGCGCCTGACCGAGTGCAGCCACACCGACGGCACCGAGCCGGACGCGAATTGGATGCGCACCGGCGACTACGGCGTCTACTTCGAAGGCGAGCTTTACATCACAGGTCGTGTCAAGGACCTGGTGATCGTGGACGGACGCAACCACTACCCGCAGGACCTGGAGTTCTCCGCACAGGAGGCGAGTAAGGCGCTGCGGCCCGGCTTCGTCGCCGCGTTCTCGGTGCCCGCCAACCAGCTCCCGGCCGAGGTGTTCGAGCAGGGCAGCCATTCCGGCCTGAAATTCGACGCCGACGATGCCTCTGAGCAGCTGGTCATCGTCGCCGAGCGCGGACCGGGTGCGGGCAAGGCCGACCCGCTGCCGATCGCCGACGCGGTGCGGGCCGCCGTCTCGCTGCGCCACGGCGTGACCGTCCGCGACGTCCTGCTGGTACCCGCAGGCTCCATTCCGCGCACATCCAGCGGCAAGATCGCCCGGCGCGCCTGCAAGGCCGCTTATCTGGAGGGAACACTGCGGGGTGGTTACGCCCAGCAGGCGTTTCCCGATGCACCGGAAGAGTAATTGCCAAGGGCGGCCTCGGACCGACCATCGATGCTCGGCGCCGACCTTCCCACGCCGAGCGTCAATACACGGTACGCCCGGTACGCAGACAGGTAGCTTGAGGAATTGATGGCTGACAACGAGGGCACGCCCACCCAGACGATCGATACCCTGCCCGCCGACGCGGCCGCCGAGAGTTCGGCCGAGTCCCCGAATGGCGGCGCGCAGACCGACCTGTCGGTGGCGGAGCTGCGCGAGTGGTTGCGCCGGTGGGTCTCGGAAGCGACCGGACAGCCGATCGAGCAGATCACCGTGGACCGGCCGATGGAGGAGTTCGGGCTCGCCTCGCGCGACGCCATCGCCCTGTCCGGTGACATCGAGGAACTGACCGGCGTGATGCTGACGGCCACGGTCGCCTATCAGCATCCGACCATCGCCTCGCTCGCCGAGCGGATCGTCAACGGTGAACCGGAGGCGGCGGAGGAATCGTCCGACGACGCCTTCTACACCGCGGGCTACACGCCGGGCGCTGCGCACGACATCGCCATCGTGGGCATGTCCACCCGGCTGCCCGGCGCCGGCACGACGCCGGAATCGACCTGGGAATTCCTGATCGGACGCGGTGACGCTATCCGCGAGCTCCCCGAGGGCAGGTGGGCCGAGTTCTCCAGCGACCCGGTTGCGGCCAGGGCGATCGCCGAGGGCAACAGCCTGGGCGGCTATCTCGACCAGGATGTGGTGAAGGGCTTCGACGCGGAGTTCTTCGCGATGTCGCCGATCGAGGTCGAGCGGGTCGATCCGCAGCAGCGCCTGATGATGGAGCTGACCTGGGAGGCGTTGGAGCACGCCAGGATTCCGGCGAGCGAACTCAAGGGCGAGCCGGTCGGTGTCTTCATCGGCACCTCGACCAACGACTTCATGCTGATCGCCGCGCTCGGGCTCGGCGAGGAGGACCCGTCCGCGCCCGCGTCGGCCGCCGCGTACGGCTTGACCGGCAGCTCGTCGGGCATCGTCGCCAACCGCGTCTCCTACTTCTACGACTTCCGCGGCCCCTCGGTCGCTGTCGACACCGCGTGCTCGTCCACGTTGGTCGCGGTGCACCAGGCGGTGCGTGCGTTACGTGATGGCGATGCCGACGTCGCCCTGGCTGGCGGTGTGAACATGTTGCTCGCGCCGATGGCCACGCTCGGCTTCGACTCGGTGGGGGCGGTCGCGAAAGACGGCCGGATCAAAGCGTTCTCCTCCGACGCCGACGGTATGGTGCGTTCCGAAGGCGCCGGGCTGGTGGTGCTCAAGCGACTCGCCGACGCCGAGCGCGACGGCGACCGGATCATGGCCGTCATCAAGGGCTCCGCGGTCAACAACGACGGCCGCTCCAACGGCCTGCTCGCCCCGAACCCCGACGCCCAAGCCGACGTGCTGCGCCGGGCTTACCGGGACGCGGGCGTCGTGCCCACCACCGTCGACTACATCGAGGCGCACGGCACCGGCACGTTGCTCGGCGACCCGATCGAAGCGGACGCGCTCGGCCGGGTGGTCGGCCGCGGCCGCGAAGCCGACAAGCCCGCACTGCTCGGCTCGGCGAAGACCAACTTCGGTCACCTGGAGTCCGGCGCCGGTGCGGCGAGCCTGGCCAAGGTGGTGATGGCGTTGCAACACAACGTGCTGCCGCCCAACATCAACTACGGGGGGCCGAACCCCTACATCCCGTTCGACCAGGCGCACCTGAAGGTCGTCACGGAGCCGACCGAGTTCCCGCGCTACAGCGGCACCGCCACCGTCGGCATCTCCGGCTTCGGGTTCGGCGGCACGAATGCACACGTCGTGCTGCAGGAGTACGTGCCGCGTACGCCCGAGGGCGCGGCCCTCGCGCCCGCCTCGGTGGCCGAGGCTGCCGATGTCGAGGCCGCGTTGTACGACGAGACCACCGACGTGGTCGCGGAAGCCGCCGCCGTAGTCGCGGAGGCCGAAACTGCCTCGTCCGTTGCCGAATGGACTGCCGAGCGCACCGAACCGCTGCCGATGATCCTGCCGGTGTCGGGCTACCTGCCCTCGCGTCGTCGCCGCGCCGCCGCTGAGCTGGCCGACTGGCTGGAGTCCGAGGCGGGCGCGCGGACCCCGCTGGACGACGTGGCGCGCTCGCTGGCCAAGCGAAGCCACTGGCGCTCGCGCGGTGTGGTGCTCGCCAAGACGCACGAGGAAGCGATCGCCGGACTGCGAGCCATCGCGGCGGGCAAGCCGGGTCCCGGCGTGTTCACCGCCGACGCTCCGGCCGCCATGGGCCCGATGTGGGTGTTGGCCGGTTTCGGCGCACAGCACCGCAAGATGGGTAAGCAGCTCTACCTGGAGAACTCGATCTTCGCGAAGGCTGTCGACGAGGTTGACGAGCTGGTGCAGGACGAAGCCGGATACTCGGTACGCGAGATGTTTCTGGACGACAGCCAGGACTACGACGTCGGCACCTCGCAGGTCGGCATCTTCACCATCCAGATCGGTCTCGCCGCGCTGCTGCGCGCGCACGGCGCCGAACCCCAAGGTGTGGTCGGTCATTCGATGGGTGAGGTGGCAGGTGCCTACATCGCCGGCGGTCTCGCGCTCGAGGACGCGGTTCGTGTGATCTGCGCTCGTTCCCGCCTGATGGGTGAGGGCGAGCAGATGATCGGTGACGACGATGTGCGAAACATGGCGTTGATCGAATACAGCGCCGAGGACGTCGCGAAGCTGCTGCCGGACTACCCGGACGTCGAGGTCGCGGTGTACGCGGCGCCGACCAACACGGTGATCGGCGGTCCGCAGGATCAGGTCGCCGCGATCGTCGCGCAGGTGGAGGCCGCGGGCAAGTTCGCCCGCGTGCTGCAGACTCGCGGCGCGGGCCATACCTCGCAGATGGATCCGCTGCTCGGCGAGCTGGCCGCGGAGCTGGCGGGCATCGAGCCGACCAAGCTGAAGCACGGCCTGTACTCGACCGTGCACAAGGAGAAGTACATCCGTCCCGGTCACGACCCCATCCACGATGAGGACTACTGGGTCAAGAACATGCGCCACAGCGTGTACTTCACCAACGCGGTGAAGCTCGCGGTGGACACCGGGCACACCACGTTCCTGGAGTTGGCGCCGAATTCCGTTGCGCTGATGCAGGTTCTGGGTACCACCTTCGCGGCGGGCGTGCACGACGCGCAGCTCATCCCGACGCTCAAGCGCAAGGAGGACGAGTCCGCGGGTGTCATCGCCGCCCTCGCTCAGCTCTACGTGCACGGCCACCCGGTGGATCTGCCTTCGCTGCTGACCACGGGCGACTACGCCGACATTCCACGAACCACGTTCCTGCGCAAGGAATACTGGCCGAAGGCGAAGATGTCCGTGAGCGGCACCAGCCGGGTGCCCGGAGCGCACGTCGCGCTGCCCGACGGCAGGCACGTCTGGGAGGTGCAGGCGTCATCTGTCACCGATCTGGTGGCGCTGGTGAATTCCGCTGCGGCGCAGGTGCTCAGCGATGTGTCGCTGGGCGCCTCGATTTCGCACAGCGCGATCCCGGCCTCGGGCACGCTCACCACGACACTCACCCCACATCCAGGCGGTGCGTCGGCGCAGGTTCACGCCAAGGAGGGCGTTGCGTTCCGGCTGCTGTTCGACGCGGTGGTTACCGCGAGTCAGCCCACCCACCCGGCGCCGCTGTCGGAACCCGCTGTGGCCGAGTCGGTTCCGGTCGCCACCACGGTGCAGCATGACGATGCCGACATCGAGATCGTGGAGACCTTCGGCGAGCGGTGGGACCCGAACGGTACGCAGACCGTGGAGGAGCGGCTCGCACTGATCGTCGCCGAGTCCATGGGCTACGCGGTCGAGGACCTGCCGATGGAGATCCCGCTGATGGAGCTCGGCCTGGACTCGCTGATGGCCATGCGCATCAAGAACCGGGTCGAGTACGAATTCGACATCCCGCAGCTGCAGGTCCAGGCCGTGCGCGACGCGAGCCTCCATGAGGTCGGCAAGGTGCTGCGCTACGCCATCGAACACCGCGACGAGGTGCAGGCGATGGCGGACAAGCAGGCCGCCGACAAAGCCGCGGGCGGGTCGGGCGAGCTGACCGTCGACGGCGATTTCATGGCCGCGGCCAGGGCTGCCCTCGCCACCGGCGCGGACCCGGTCGCCGCGGTATCGGAAGCGGTCGCCGGGACGTCGGCCACCGCGACCACGACACCGGACACTGCTTCCGCGGCGCCGGAAAACGCTGCGCCCGAAGCCGACTCGGGCCCGGTCGCAGTGCCCGCTCCCGCGGTGCCAGCCGCTGCGGCCACGCCCGCCGCGCTCTTCGGCGGCAGCCAGTCCGCAGATGAGGATGACGTCCCGCCGCGCGACGCCGCCGAACGCCTGACCTTCGCCACCTGGGCGGTGGTGACCGGCAAGTCGGCCGGAGGGATCTTCAACACCCTGCCGATCCTGGACGAGGACACCGCCGAGAGGCTGGCGGCGCGTCTCAGCGAGCGGGTCAAGGCGGAGGTCACCGTCGACGACGTGCTCGACTGCGAGACCATCGAGCAACTCGCCGACATCGTCCGCGAGCTGGAGGACAGTGGCGCCGATGTGGACGGTTTCGTCCGTCCGCTGCGTGCGCGGACCGAAGGCTCGACCGCGGTGCCGGTCTTCGTGTTCCATCCGTCGGGTGGCAACACACTGGTCTACGAGCCGCTGCTGAAACGCCTCCCCGCGGACACACCCATGTACGGCTTCGAGCGGGTCGAGGGTTCCATCGACGAGCGGGCTCGCCAGTACCTTCCGGAGCTGCGCAAGATCCAGGGCGACGGTCCGTTCGTGCTCTACGGATGGTCGCTCGGTGCGGTGCTGGCCATGCAGACCGCGCAGTTGCTGCGCGCCGAGGGCGCGGATGTGCGCATGGTCGGCCTGATCGATCTCGCCATCCCGACCGAGGGCGAGGACAACAGCCCTGACGAGCGAGTGCGCCGGATCGAGCGCTACCAGGCTTTCGCGAAGAAGACCTACGGCGTCGAGGGCGAGTTGGACCGCGAGCAGCTGGAGACGCTGGCCGGGGCCTCGGACGAAGAGCAGTTCAAGATGATCAGCGATCTGATCAAGATCAGTGGCGCGAAGATCCCCGGCGGTGTACTCGAGCACCAGCGCACCTCGTGGATCGACAGTCGTCATCTCGCCAGGACCCAACCGTCCCACTACGACGGCAATGTCGTGCTCTACCTCGCCGACCGCTACCACGACGGCATGATCGAGCTCGAGCCGCGCTTCGGTGACCGAGTGCCGAACGGCGGCTGGGACGACTACCTGACGAACCTGGAGATCATCCACATCGCGGGTGATCACCTGCAGATCATCGATGAACCGCGGATCGGGAAGATCGGGGCGGACCTGACCGCGAAACTCGCCGCGATCGAGGCGAAAGGGGCGAAGTGAGCACTACGGCCGAGAAACTCGCCGACCTGCGCAAGCGACTGGAGTTGGCGCAGGAGCCGGCGGGTGAAGCGGGGGTGGTCAAACGGGCGAAGAAGGGAATCCCCAGCGCCCGCGATCGGATCAACATGCTGCTCGATCCGGGCACCTTCGTAGAAATCGGTGCGCTCGTACGCAAGCCGGGCGATCCGGCCGCGCTCTACGGCGACGGCGTAGTCACCGGCCATGGCCTGGTCGAAGGCAGGCCGGTGGCGGTGTTCTCGCACGACCAGACCGTCTACGGCGGTTCGGTCGGCGAGATGTTCGGCCGCAAAGTGGCCGGGATGCTGGAGTACGCGGCCAAGGTCGGCTGCCCGGTGGTCGGCATCAACGACTCCGGTGGCGCGCGCGTGCAGGAGGCGGTGACCTCGCTGGCGTGGTACGCCGAGCTGGGGCGGCGTCAGGAGCCGCTGTCGGGCCTGGTCCCCCAGATCTCGATGATCCTCGGCAAGTGCGCGGGCGGCGCCGTCTACGCCCCGATCAACACCGACGTGGTGGTAGCCACCGAAGAGGCGTACATGTTCGTCACCGGGCCGAAAGTGATCCGGGAGGTGACCGGCGAGGACGTGAGTCTGGAGGAGCTCGGCGGCGCGCGCAGCCAGGCCGAATACGGCAACATCCACCACGTCGCCAAGGACGAGGTCGCCGCGTTCGAGTGGGTGCGGGATTACCTGAGCTACCTGCCGACCAGCTGTCAGGAGCCTGCGCCGATCGTGAACCCTGGTCTGGAGCCGGAGCTCACGGACAACGACCTCGAGCTGAACTCGATCATCCCGAATTCCGACAACGCCGCGTACGACATGCACGACATCCTGCTGCGCATCTTCGACGACGGCGCGTTCCACGAGGTCGGCGAGTCTGCGGGCCGCAACATCATCACTGGGTTCGCCCGCGTCGACGGGCGCAGCGTCGGTGTCGTCGCGAACCAGCCGATGGTCTATGCGGGCGCGCTGGACGCGCGGGCGTCGGACAAGGCGGCGCATTTCGTGCGACTGTGCGACGCGTTCGAGATTCCGCTGGTGTTCGTCGTCGACACGCCTGGCTTCCTGCCCGGTGTCGAGCAGGAGAAGATCGGCGTCATCAAGCGCGGCGGGCGGTTCCTGTTCTCCTTCGTCGAGGCCACGGTGCCGAAGGTGACCGTCGTGATCCGCAAGTCCTACGGCGGCGGCTATGCCGTGATGGGCTCCAAGCAGCTGGGTGCTGACGTCAATCTGGCCTGGCCCACCGCGCGCATCGCGGTGATGGGCGCCGAGAGCGCGGTCAGCCTGATCGGCGGCAAGCAACTGGAGGCCGCGCCGGAGGAGCAGCGGGCGGCCATGCGCCAGCAGATGATCGACTTCTACAACGCCACCATGGCGACGCCGTGGGTGGCCGCCGAGCGCGGGTACATCGACGCGGTCATCGAGCCGTCGACTACCCGGCTGGAGCTGCGCCGCGCGCTACACCTGTTGCGGGACAAGAGTCTTGCCCGTAACCCGCGGAAACACCACCTGCTCCCGTTGTAGCTGCGAAGGACACGATCGGGCCGCACCCGTTGGGGCGCGGCCCGGTTCGCGTTCTGTGCGGCGAAAGATCAACCGATGCTTGCGGATTCGATCACGACGTCATCGACCGGAACGTCCTGGTGCATGCCTGCCGAGGAGGTGGACACGGCAGCGATCTTGTCGACCACCTCGGTGCCCTCGGCCACCGCGCCGAAGACGGTGTAGCCCCAGCCCGACGGGGTGGGGGCGGAGTGGTTGAGGAACTCATTGTCGGAGACGTTGATGAAGAACTGCGCGGTCGCGGAGTGCGGGTCGTTGGTGCGCGCCATCGCGACGGTGTATTTGCTGTTCTTCAGGCCGTTGTTCGCCTCGTTCTGGATCGGTGCCTTGGTGCCCTTCTGGCGCAGGCCGGGCTCGAAGCCGCCGCCCTGGATCATGAAGCCGGGAATGACGCGGTGGAAGATCGTGCCGTTGTAGTGGCCCGCGTTCACGTATTCCACGAAGTTGCGCACCGTGCCCGGCGCCTTCTGGTCGTCCAGTTCGAGGACGATCGGTCCGTAATTCGTCGAGAGATTCACCTTGGTCATACCCCCACCTTTCCATCGGTGTCGCTATCGGTCAGCAGTACGGGGTCCCTTGCCGCGCCGTGGCGTGCCAGAAGTGGCTTTTTCGGGTCTGTCGGGCGCGCCATTCTGGCAGTCGGCCCCGACTAAGCTGAGACCCCGCAAATTCTCCGGGCCACGCTCTGCCCGCACAGAGACGCGGGCAGATAGCATTGCCAACCGTGCCCGACGCCGCTACCGCTGTACTGACGAAACCGCCCGCCGTCCCGACGGTCACCCCGAACGATTTCCGCACCGCGCGAATAATCGCTTTGGTCGCCGGGGTGCTCGGCGCGCTGTTCGCGCTGGCGACGCCGTTCTTACCGGTCACGCAGACCACCGCGGTGCTGAACTGGCCGCAGAGCGGAACGCTCGGCAACGTGCAGGCGCCGCTGATGTCGCAGGTTCCGATCGAGCTGAACGCGACGATTCCGTGTAGCACGATCGCGCAGTTGCCCGAGCGGGGCGGCATGCTGCTGGCCACCGCACCGCCGCAGGGCGACCGGGCCGCGCTGGAGGCCATGTTCGTCCGGGTCTCGGAGAGTTCGGTGGACGTGATCGACCGCAACGCGGTGGTGGTGTCGGCCGACCGGGAGCGGATGGGTGCGTGCACCTCGTTGACCATCGGCTCGGACAGCGACCGCACGCACGCGGTGTTCGAGGGACTCACCAGGCAGGTCGAGCGACCGGTCGAGGGCGCGGCGCCCGGGATGACCGAGACGGTTACGGTGCCGGTGGAAGGTCAGCTGAGCGGCGATCTGCGTCCACAGGTGGTCGGGGTCTTCTCCGATCTGAAGGGCGCGGCGCCCGAGGGACTGGCGTTCCACATGACGGTGGACACCCGCTTCTCGTCCGGCCCGACCGCGATCAAGTTGATCGCGCTGATCGCGGCGGTGCTGTGCACGCTGGTCGCGTTGGCGGCGCTGGCTCGGCTCGACGGGAGTGACGGGCGCGGGCACCGCCGGTTCCTCCCGGCGAACTGGCTGAAACCGACCTGGACGGACAGCGCGGTGATCGGCACCCTGGTGCTGTGGCATTTCGCGGGCGCGAACACCTCCGACGACGGCTACATCCTCAGCATGGTGCGCGTCGCTCCGCATGCGGGGTACATGGCCAACTACTTCCGCTGGTATGGCGTGCCGGAGGCGCCGTTCGGCTGGTACTACTACGTGATCCAGGTCTTCTCCGAGATCTCCACGGCCAGCCCGTGGGTGCGGTTGCCCGCGCTGGCCTGCGCGATCCTGTGCTGGATGGTGATCAGCCGCGAGGTCGTCCCTCGGCTCGGCCGCGGTGTACGCAGCAGCAAGGTTGCGCTGTGGACCGGTGGTCTGGTCTTCCTGGCGTTTTGGCTGCCGTTCGACAACGGTCTGCGCTCCGAGCCTGTCGTCGCGCTCGGCGCGCTGCTGACCTGGGTGTCGATCGAGCGGGCCATCGCGACCGGCCGCCTCCTGCCTGCCGCCATCGCCGTGCTGGTCGCGGCATTCACCCTCGCGGCGGCGCCGACGGGTCTGATGTGTGTGGCGGCGTTGCTCGCCGGCATCCGTCCGCTGGTGCGCATCGTGGTGCGCAAGCACCGGCGGTTCGCCGCCGACGGGGTGGGGCGGTGGGGCTCGACGCTGCCGCTGCTCGCGCCGATCGCGGCGGCCGGTTTCCTCGTGCTCACGGTGGTCTACAGCGACCAGACCTTCGCCGGTATCCAGGAGGCCAACCGGGTGCGTCAGGTGACCGGGCCGAACCTGGCCTGGTACGAGGACTACCTGCGCTACTACTACTTGTTCGTGGAGACCGTCGACGGTTCGCTGTCGCGCCGTTTCGCCTTCCTGGTGATGCTGCTGTGCCTGTTCACCACCATGCTGGTGCTGCTGCGGCGCAGGCAGGTCCCGGGCATCGCGAGCGGGCCGACCTGGCGGCTGATGGGCGTGGTCTTCGGAACCATTTTCTTCATGATGTTCAACCCGACCAAGTGGACCCACCATTTCGGCGCGTACGCGGGCATCGCGGGGTCGCTGGCGGCGGTCACCGCGGTCGCGGTCTCGGCGAGCGCGCTGCGGGCGCGGAAGAACCGGGCGATCTTCCTCGCCGGACTGATGTTCGTGCTCGCGGTCGCATTCTCCGGCATCAACGGCTACTGGTACGTGTCCAGCTTCGGTGTGCCGTGGTTCGACAAGCGCATCTCGCTGCACGGCTATCAGTCGAACACCGTGATGCTGGTGCTGTTCGGCGTGGCGCTCGCGCTGGTGGGCTGGTACACGCTGCGCGAGGACTACACCAAGCCGCAGCCGTCACCGAAGTCGCCGCGCGGCAAGCGGATTCGCAAGTTCGCCGCGATCCCGCTGACCGTGGTGGCCGCGCTGATGGTCGCGCTGGAGGTGCTCTCGCTGGTCAAGGGTGCGGTCTCGCAGTACCCGGCGTACTCGCTGGCCCGCTCGAACATCGACGCGCTCGGCGGCAATACCTGCGGGCTCGCCAACGACGTCTTGGTGGAACCGAACCCGAACGGCGGAAGGCTGGAGCCGATCATCGATCCGGCGCATCCGCCGACCGATCCGGCTGATCCGCTCGCGGGTGTCGATCCGACCGGTTTCGACCCTAACGGCGTGCCGAACGATCTGTCCGCCGACAGCGTCGAGGTGAAGCCGGGCACTGGCAACACCTCCACCCAGTCGGTCGGCGCCGCGTTCGCCGAGGGGCAGAGTGCCGGTACCGGAGGCGGTCAGGGCGCGCGCGGTGTGAACGGCAGCACCGTCGCCCTGCCCTTCGGCCTCGATCCGGCGTCCACGCCGATCCTCGGCAGCTACCAGAACGGCGTGCAACAGCCCGCGAACGTCACCTCCAGCTGGTATCAGCTGCCGGCCCGTTCGGCGGACAAACCGCTGGTGGTGATCTCTGCCGCGGGTCGTATTCTCTCCTTCGACGACACCGGCGCGATGAAGTACGGTCAGTCGCTCACTGTCGACTACGGCAAGCACCTGCCCGACGGCAGTGTGCAGAAGCTCGGCACCTACCTGCCGCGCGACATCGGCCCGTTCCCGTCCTGGCGTAACCTGCGGGTGCCGCTGGACGAGATCGCGCCCGACGCCGACGCGGTGCGCATCGTCGCCAACGACCCGATCCTGATCGGTGATCAGTGGCTGGCGTTCACTCCGCCGCGCATGCCGGAGCTGCAGTCGCTCAACAGCCTCCTCGGTTCCGACCAGCCGATCCTGCTGGACTGGGCAGTCGGCCTGCAGTTCCCGTGCCAGCGGCCGTTCGACCACAGGAACGGCGTCGCCGAGGTTCCGGGTTACCGCATCTTGCCGGACCGCCCGCTGGCCATCAGCTCGACCAACACTTGGCAGGCCGAGGAGTTCGGCGGCCCGCTCGGATTCGCGCAGATGCTGGCCAAGTCGACCACGGTGCCGACCTACCTGAAGGACAACTGGGCGCGCGACTGGGGTTCGCTGGAGCGCTACGACCAGTACGACCGTAACGCGGTCCCGGCCAGGCTGGACACCGGCACGGTCACCAGGTCCGGCCTTTGGTCCCCGGGCGCGCTGCGAGCGTTCTGACCCATTCCGGGTCACCCCGAACACAGGGCCGCCGCGCAGGCAGCAATCTGCGCGGCGACCATCCGCCACACCACCCACAGCGCAATATACACACCTAAGTGTGTATATTGGTTGTATGACTCGGCTCAATGTGTATGTTCCCGATGAACTGGCTGAGCGCGCCCGTGAACGGGGGCTCAATGTTTCCGCGCTGACACAGGCCGCGATTCTCGCGGAACTGGAAAAGAGCGCGACCTCGGCTTGGTTGGCCGAGCTCGCAGACGACCGCCCTGAGGTCTCACATGCGGCCATCCTCGCTGCCCTCGATTCCGCGCGCGACGAGTTCGGCCGGTGACCGATTCCGAACAGATCGTTCTAGATGCCAGCGCCATGGTCGATGTCCTTATGCAAAACGACCGCACGGCCGCCGTGAGCGCGAGGATCACGACGACCGTCATCCACGTCCCAGCCCACTTCGACGCCGAAGTCCTCTCCGCGCTGGGACGACTGAACCGAGCGGGCGAGCTGACCGACACCGACGTCGAGACCGCACTGAGCCGCCTCGTTCGCGCGCCACTGACCCGCCACCCGCTACTGAACCTGACCAAAGGTGCCTGGGCTCGGCGTGCTGCGATCAGGCTGACCGACGCTCTCTATGTCGAACTGGCCGAACAGCTGGACATACCGCTGATCACCACGGACGGACGGCTGGCCCGAGCGTCCTCACGTGCCGAGGACATCCGCGCTGCGGTGGAACAGCGAGAATGAGTTCGGTGTGCTGACCCTGGACGTGCCGATACCCATCGACGTCGCTTTCGGCGAGCTGACGACCGGGTAGGAAGCCCCACCCCGACACAGAGACGCCGCGCAGGTAACAACCCTGCGCGGCGGCCCTGCCGTTGTTTTGCCGGTGCGATACCGGGCGCTCAGACCTTCAGTCGAAGTCCGAGCTCGCGCCGGAGCACCTCTTGCGAGGGGAGGCGGTTGAGCATGCGCAGCACCGCAGGCCGCAGCTCCCGTTGTTCCTCCTCGTTGAGCAGTCCGACAAGATCGCGCAGATCCATATCATCGAATGCCGTGGTCATGGCGCTCAGAATACGACGCGTTCAGTGATTCGTCCTGCGTCCATCGCCACAGGTGGGAGCACTTTTGCATACCGTACAACCGGTTTGGTGCTAGGCGCCGTCGTAACGCGCCCGCGCCGCGAGGACGTCGTCCCTCCGCTCCTCGGCCCACGCTTCGACGGCGCTCATGACCGGTTGCAACCTATGCCCGAGCGGGGTGAGTTCGTAGTCGACGCGAACCGGACCTGATTCGCCGCTGCACCGGACCGTCGCGCTCGAGTGCGCGCCGCGTCTGCGTCAGCATCTTCGGGCTCACGCCCGCGATGGTCCGGTTGAGTTCGGCGTAGCGCCGCGGACTGTGAGGCCGGCCGATGTGCCTTCGGCAAGGCGCGTCTGCTCGCTCACGATGCGAACGTGGATCCGTTGTGGGGGGCTTCCTCGACCCAGGCGGGCTTCCCAGCGGCTAGCGCCTGTGCCGCGTTGCATGCGTTATGCATATCCGATAGCGTCGGCGCCAGCCTGTGGTGTCCGACATGTGTTGTGACCGTTGCGGTTCGAAGTGGTCAGTGGGGCGCAGCTGCGGGATGGCGTTATGAGCTCTTGCACCATCTGATGAAGGAAAGCTTGATGATTGCCGTCGCGCCCGCGACAGATCGGTTGGCTGCACCTGTCGTTGAGCGGCCGAGGTCTTCGAATGCCGTGTCGTGGCTGGGTGTGGCGGTGGTGCTCGCCGTTGTCTCGTTCGGTGTGTGGTTGCTGTATCTGCAACCGAACTGGGGATACTACTGGCACCAGGTCGATCTGCAAGTTTACATGTGGGGCGGCCGCACGGCCGCCGTACGCCCGGACCTGCTCTATACCGCGGGCGGCCCGTTGAACCTGCCGTTCCTGTATCCCGTCTTCGCGGCGTGGATCTGCGCCGAGTTATCGCGCTTCTCTATCGATGACGTCGGGACCGGTATATCGGTGGCGAGTGTGCTCTCGTTGTTCACGAGCGTGTGGTGCGCTGCGACGCTGCTGCGGTATCGGCGTGGCCTCGGCATGCTTGCGGCCACGCTCGCGATCGGCAGCGTCGGTTTGTGGCTGGAGCCGGTGCAACAGACCTTCCAATACGGGCAGGTCAGCGTCATCCTGATGGCGGCAGTACTGGTGGACCTCGCGCTGCCCGAGCGCCGTTCGTATCGCGGGATACTCATCGGAATCGCCACCGGAATCAAGCTGACTCCTGCGGTCTTCATCGTCTACCTGCTGATCACTCGCCAATTCAAGGCAGCAGGCGTAGCGATCGGTGCCTTCGCCGTCACCGTTGCGATCGGCTTCTGGTATCTGCCGACGCAGGCGGCACAGTTCTGGACTTCGGCTGTCGCCCAACAGAATCGGGTCGGCTTCGCCTATGTGCAAAACCAGTCGATCAATGGCGTACTCGGTCGCCTGCAGTGGACCACCTGGGACAACCACACCCTCTGGCTACTGGCCGCCGGCCTGTTGGGAGTGGGCGGGCTGGCCGCAGCGCGAGTCGCACACCAGCGCGGTGACGACCTGCTCGCCATCCTGCTCGTTGCAGCGGTTTCGCTGCTGTGCTCGCCGATTTCGTGGACCCACTACTGGGTATGGATGATCCCCGCACTCATGTGGGCCTGGCGCGCCATGCGCCACCTACCCCTGGCGATCCGGGCGGGTGTGCCCACATCGTTTTCGTTGTGGGCCTTCGCCTGGCCGATGCAGGTCGACCGTGTGGGCTCGTGGGACACCGACCTGCCGCTTATCCCCCAGGGCGTGATCTGGTTCGTCCCGCAGACCGATTTTCGCGAATCCCATTGGACCCTCATCCAATTCCTAACCGGCAACTCCTACACCCTGCTCGGTCTGGTGGCACTGCTGGCGGCGATCGGATGGTTGTTGTTTCATGCGCGGCCCGCCGTGCCGGACTATGTAACGATGCCGTCTGACTCCGGTGACCCTACTCTCGAGGTAGCCGCATCGGATCCGGCCCTCCTGGCACAGTCAGGGTAGACAGTTGTCGGACGCAGAGAACTCGCCCACGTCGCAATACGAATAGACAACCGGGCCGCAGCAGCGAGGTGATCGCATGTTCGTGCGCCCACCTTGCTGGTCAGCGGATTCGGATCGAGTTGTTCAGTTGCCGGTGGAATCGCCAGGCGTCGCGCACGATGTCGACGATTTCCGGCTTCTCCGGTTTCCATCCGAGTTCGGTCTGCGCCAGCTCCGACGACGCGTAGAGCGTTGCCGGGTCGCCTGGTCGCCGCGGCGCGGTGTCGACATCGAGCGTCATGCCCGTGACTTCACGGATCGCTTCGATCACTTGTCGATTCGAGAACCCGATGCCGTTGCCGAGGTTGTAGATCCTGTGCTCACCGCGGTGGATGACGTCTAGGGCAAGCAGGTGCGCGCGGGCGAGGTCGGTGATGTGGATGTAGTCGCGTACGCATGTCCCGTCGGCTGTCGGGTAGTCGTCCCCGAACAGGCTGAACTTGTCCGCGCGGCCGATCGCGGCGTCCAGCGCCAGGGGGATGAGGTGGGTTTCGGGGTCATGGCGTTCGCCGATCATGGTGCCGTCGCCACAGTCGTGTGCACCAGCGACGTTGAAGTAGCGCAGCGAGATAGCGCCGAAGGTCGAGCTGGCGCGCGTGAATGAGGTAATTGCGCGGTCGATGGTGAGCTTGGTGTCTCCGTATGTGTTGACCGGGTTGGTCGGTGAGGTCTCGACCAGAGGCAGCTCGGTCGGTTCGCCGTAGACGGCGGCGGTGGAGGAGAACACGAGCTTGTCGACCCGGGCGGCGCGCATTGCGTCGAGCAGGGCCAGCGAGGCACGCGTGTTGTTGTCCCAGTGCCATTCGGGGTGATGCATCGACTCGCCCGCGGCGATGAGCCCGGCGAAGTGCAGGACCGCGTCGAACCCGGCCCCGGGGGTCAGTACTTCCGCGATGTCGTGCACGCGCAGTTCGATGAACTTCGCGCCGTCTGGGATCTGCCGATCATTGTTGCGGGAGAGGTCGTCGACCACGACAACCTCATACCCGACGTCGAGCAGCATCCTCGTGACGGTGGCGCCGACGAAGCCTGCACCCCCAGTGACCAGTAGTTTCATCTGACCTGCACTTTCATGGCGAGTAGGTGATCGTGGATCTGCTGCTTGTGCGCACGGAAGTAGTCCTCTGGGCTTGGTTGCGGTGTCGTGCCGGTCCAGCCGGTGATCCGCTCCCAAGCGCGACGCTTCACCGTAGCCAACGCTTCGGGATCCGGTGCACCGATCCATGCGTCCGCCATGGCGCGGGCGAGCGCGTGCACGGCTTGGTGGTGTCGGGCAACGATCCGGCCGCTGCTGGTCGTCGCATAGCGGCTGTAGTTGACCGCGTCCGGGCGTGGCTGCCCGAACTCACCGTCGAATCGCAGGAACGCGTCGTGCAGATAGCTCCAGAACCTCCCTGGGTCCATTGGCAGCTGCGTCGGTTCGATCCTCCAGCCGAGTTCGGCGCGCATCTGCTGGGCCAGATGTGGAGCCATCTGGTCGAAATCATGGTGCGCGTACGCACCCTCGAGCATCGCGGTCGCGCGCAGGACCTTCATGCACAACCGGTTCACTGTGAGATGGAAATACGCCGAGTCCTTCCCCTCACACCATTGGTCGTGGATTTCAAACCAGAAATACGCCTGCGTGTAATAGAGCAAGATCTCGTAGGCGTCCCGCGCGTCCAACCCGACCGGCCTGTGCGCGGGTAGACCGTGCTCGGTGACGGCCAAGCCCACGTTCTTGAAATCGTGTCCCAACGAGGTTTCGATGGTGCGGTAATCGGAGAGCGACAGAGTCATCAGATCGACTGTGGGGAAGTAATTCTCGGCCAACGCCATCAACTCGGGCACTTGCATCGAAGGCTGGTCGCCATAGTGGACGTAGAGGAAATCGACATCGCTGATCAGCAGTCGTTCACCGTTCTGCCAGATGAAGTTGGGTTCGCCGCGGGCGAGCGAGCCACCGACGATCAGCCAATCATCCTGCGGCACACGCTGTCCAAGTAATAGAAGATCATCGGCGATACTGACCGCCGTCCCTTGCAGATCTGGTGCGTCGTTGAGGCGGCGGGTGATTCGCTGAGCCAATACTGTGCTCTCCACCTCATGCCTCCACCACTGATGGAGGGGCGAGCACAGCTGCCTCTGGTTTCTGCTCGGTCTCGGTATCCCGCTCTGGGCCTTGGTTCTGGTCGCCACTCAGAACTTGGGGTATCGACAACAGCACCGGTGATGCGGGCGTCGGTTCCTCCTCGCGTTCTTTCTTCGCCGTGATGTGCGGGCACAGCGTGCCGCAGATCGTGCAGGGCGCTCCCTTCTCGAGACCGTGTTCGATGAACGCGTTACCGGCCAAACCTGGGTAGAGGGCATGTCCGGCCTGGATGTCCCAGTCGTTTGCGCGTCGAGCAACACTGATCGCGCGTTGCTGCGCAACCTCGGCGGGCCAGCCACGTGCCAGGTCCAGCGCGGTGATCGCGACCCGCACGTTTCGGATTGCCTCCGCGGTGTCTGCGGCGCTAGGCATCGCGTAGTGCTCGACCTGGGTGATCGAGGCGAACATGTCACCGCCATGCTGACCAGCCGTGGCGACACCGATCGTGTTGACGATGCTGTCCAGGGTCACCGCATTGTCGACGACCATAGGCCCAGCCAGCCACAGCGGTGCGCCGCCGAGCGCATCTTTGTAGGAGGGGATCAGTTCCGGAATCCGGTGCAGCGGAATGTGTCCGCCGCTCTCGCACAGCACCTGGATACCACCGGCGAGGGCTTGCTTGCGCAGCTCGGCCAACAGCTGGATCTCTCGCCACTTCAGTTCGTCACCCGCGTCCGCGGTCGCACCGGGCCGGAAGATGTCGCCGAGGTCCAGCACGACTTCCCGTCGGCGACAGATTTCGATGATGCCGTCGAAGTGCTCGATCAACGGGTTGTCGCACTGGTGCATCCGCATGTAGCGGGCGAGCAGGCCGCCGCCGCGCGAGGTTGTAGGCATGATCCGGGTGGACTTCTCGCTCATTTCGGCAAGCATCGGGTTGATGCCTGGATGTATAAGGACGAAGTCCACGCCGGTCGCGAGCCCCAGCTCGAACCGTTCCAGGAATTCACTGCGGCCCAATTGCTTACGCGGGTTCGCGAACAGGTCGTAGGTCAGGCACGCCCCCAGCGGCACGCCCATGACCTCCTTCAGATCGGCTCGCAGCGCGACACCTTGGGGGTTGGTGGTCAAGTCCATGACCGCGTCGGGTCCAGCAGCGAGGATCACCGCCATGCTGTCGACGATGGCCTGCCGGTTGTTGTCGCGCGGACCTAACCCGATCAAGCCGGCGATCTTGCGACGGGTTCCAGCACCGACGAACAGCGGGTGGTAGTCAGCCATGTGTCGGCTGGCTTCGGAACGCAGGAACACCAGAGTGCCCTGCTCGACCATGCGGGCGGCGTCAGCAGGGTCGATTCCCTCCTCTCCACATGCGGCGATGAACTGTGAATCTGTTGCCAGATTGAGCATTCGGGCACCTTCTTTCAATTGGGGTTACTTCGATGCGATTGGTATGAGCGGCCACGGGACCGGTGGCTGGCCGTAGACGACTTCGGAGACCAGGTCCGCCCAGCCGACAACGAGGTTGCTCGTGCCGAGCCAGGCGGCATGCACGGTCTCGTCGGAACCGTGTTCTGCAGTGGCCAGAACGAACTCGGCGTCGACGTAGGCGGCCGCGAGGTCATCGACAGCCACGCCGATGCGGTCGGCGTCGTCCCCGGTCGGATGTATGTGCGTGGCGACCCAGGTATTGATCAGGGCGACAAGTTCGCCTCGGCGGCGGTCGATGTCGGTGGCTCGTGCGGGTATGATGTGTCGAACGCGATGCAGGTGGGCAAGGTTCTGCGCCCATCTGGCGACGAGGGGATCTCCCGGCGTATGGCCGACCTCTCCGCGGAATGCTGCCACGAGGTCGTGCCAGTCAGGCAGCGTCGCTTGGGAGCGCGGTTTATCGGTCACACGCACGCGTCGCTGGAATCTCCAGACAGCCATGTCGGTTCAGCCGACGACGGTCGAGACGGCCTGGAGCGCTGCGAGATACTGCGCGTAGCCGCCGCCATGTCCGGCGTGCAAGCTCAGGACGAACGATGCCCGCTCGCGATCCATTATCGCGGGCTGCAGGTGGCAATCCCTGTGCTGCGCTTCCCACAGGTCCCTCATGTTCGATGACATGTGCATGTCTGTGTCTCCCCCTGGCGGCAGATTTGGAGCACCCAGTGCCGGGTTCACCTGCGGGCGTATCCGAGATGAGGAATCGAGCTCCTGCCTGGCACCGGGTGCACACAAACCTTCCCGCCTGTTTGCGCACGTCGGAAGGCCGATGCGGTCTACGCTGGTCTATTTCGCGGTCTACTCCGGTCTACTTGCGGTGTACACGGAGCCAGCAGGGGGCAAAAGTTGGGTATGCAGGTCATATGGACCGGTTCCACAGCCACTGCGCTACGGGATGCGCTAGGGCTCACTCAGTCTCGGTTCGCAGTACGCGCAGGTATTTCACCGGCCGCAGTGAAGAAGTGGCGACGCTTCGGCGACGCCATCACGCTCAGCGAGAAGTGCGCCGGGGTGATGGACACGATGCTCGCCCGTGCGACACCCGAGCAAGGCGCCCGGTTCGCCGCCGCGGTCTCTGGCAAACCCAGCGATGGTCTACCGGCGGACATTGCGGATACTGTGGGCATCCACTGGGTTCCGGGAATGTGGACGGCTGACGCAACCGTCGTCGCATACGACCTGACCAGAGAGGATCTGATGTTGGACCGCCGCCAGATCGGCCGAGCACTAGTCAGCGTGGTGGTCGGTGCGCCGCTGCTCGAACCGCTAGAACGCTGGCTGCGAAACGGGAACACGCTTACCACACCTGGCCGTGGCCGGCCAGGTGTGGGGTTGCAGGAGGTCGAGCAGCTGGCCAACGCTGCCAAGGTGTTCCGGGCCTGGGACGACCAATACGGCGGTGGTCTGCGCCGGAAGGCAGTGATCGGCCAACTCGCGGAGGTGAACGAGCTGCTGAGCGAGTCACACCCGCCGGAGATCCGGCGGCGCTTGGCCGCGACGATGGCGCAGCTGGCCGAGACCGCAGCGATGATGTCGTGGGATTCCGGGCAACAGACCCTCGCCCAGCGCTATTACGCGCTCGCTGTGCGGGCCGCGCGCGAAGCCGACGATCCAGCGTTCTGCGCGATCGCGCTGGCCGGGATGGCGCGCCAGCTGCTGTCACTCGGCCGATCGGCGGACGCGCTCGAACTTGTCCGGCTCGCCCAGGATTATTCCGTTGGCCACGTCACCTCGACCGTCCAGGCCATGTTGTACACGCGCGAAGCGTGGGCCTACGGGCAGCTCGGGCGACCAACAGCGTTTCGGCGGACCTGCGACAAAGCGCACGAAGTGTTCGAAAACTCCGACCCCGGGGCCGACCCGTACTGGATCCAATACTTCGACGCGGCGGAGTTGTCGGGGACGATTGGCGGCCGGTTGCTCGACATCGCGCGCCACGATCCGTCGTTCGCGGGCGAGGCCTCTGTATATATCGACCGCGCGATCCAGTTGCGGCGCCCAGATCGGCGACGCTCCGCGGCTCTGGATCAGCTCGGCATGGTGGAGGCACGCCTAATCGAGGGTGAGCTAGAGGAAGCATGCCGGGTCGGGCACGCTGGTCTGGAGGTTGTCGAACAGACCGCTTCCGATCGCGTAGCCAAGAAGCTGGCGAGGGTGTACAACCGCACCGGACAATTTGTGAACGTCGGTGCGGTGGCCGAGCTGCGCGAGCGCATGCGGCCCCGCGTCGTCGCAACCGCATAGGAGCTACCTGCATGGTGCGCATCGGGGTTACCGGGCACATGAACATCACCGAGGCCACAGTGCCACTGGTGTACGAGGCGGTTACCGGCATCCTCTCGACCTACGGCGGGTCCGACCTGGTGGGCGTGAGTTGCATTGCCCGCGGCGCCGACTCGGTGTTCGCGCAGGCTGTGCTCGATGTCGGCGGACGACTCGAGGTTGTCCTGCCGTCGCGAAACTATCGTGAGCGCAAGGTGAAGCCCGACCACGCCGAACTCTTCGACAAGCTGCGGGCGCGAGCTGCTGTCGTGCGGGTGATGGACTTCGGCGACGCGGGTCGGGAAGCGTATGAGGCGGCGAACGAAGCCATGCTGTCCTCATGTGATCGCCTGGTCGCGGTGTGGGACGGCGCCGCGGGCGAAAAGGGCGGCACCGGTATGGTTGTCGAGCTCGCGCGTACGCGGGGTGTACCCGTTGACGTTGTTTGGCCCGAGGGCGCTGCGCGCGGCTGACGGGCGGGCGTCGAGTGCATTGTCGACGGCCGACGAGGCGGGGCGCACCTCGTGTGCGCCCCGCCTCGGTCGTCAGCGGACCCGGATCGGATCGTCGGTGGCCAGCCCGTTGCGGGTCTCGACGGTGACGTTGACGGTGGCGGGTCTGGCGTTCGGATCGTAGGGCGTGAACTTTTCCAGCGAGCCCCAGTCCCGCGCCCAGTCGTGGTCGAGGTAGCTGGGTACGGTCTGCGACTTCAGCAGCAGGCCGGTCCAGCCGAGCGGTCCGCCGCCGATGTCGTCCTGCCAGGCGTTCGAGGCGTCGGAGCCGACCCGGTCGGGCAGAATGCGCCAGCTGGGGATCTCGGCGACGCCATCTCTGTGGTCGAACGGCCGCTGGCAGGGGAAAGCCAGGCCGACGTGCCAGTCCAGCAGCACCGGCTCCTGCGAGCCGACCATGGAATTCAGCGTGGTCAGCTTGGGCAGCCTGGGCGGTGTGACGGCCAGCCACTGCTTCTGGGTGATGTCGTTGTCGACCGCGACCAGCCGCACCGCGTTCACCTCGGCGGGCAGCCGGTCCAGTGGCACCCGCAGGTTGCGCCAGGAGGGTGCGGGACCGATGTCCAGCGGGTCGATCGATCCGAGTGTGCGGACATTGCCGTCCGAGCCACGTACGCCGTATTCGAGATGCAGTTCCTGGCCGTAGGTGAGAACGCCGTCGGCGTCGACCGACCGGATGCGGCCTGCCGCGGTGATCGACAGCACCTGGTAGGCGGGGTCGTTTCGCATGCTGTCGGTCAGGTCGAGCCGGTACCACTGCGTGGTCAACCCGGCCTGCTGCTGCTCGCCCTCCTGATAGCTGCCGAGCACCGGGGTCTTGGCCGGGTCGAGCCCGAACGGCAGCGCCACGGTGCTGCCGTTTATGCCCGCCTGTGTGGTGGTGCCGCCACCGGTCCCCGCGCCGGTGGTCTTGGTGGTCTTGTTCTCCGAATCCTTGTCCACCGAGTTCGCGCCGCCGCTGACCGTCTCCTCGGCGTCGGCGGTGAGGTCGCTCGCGACCCCATTCGGCGTGAACCCTTTGTTCTCGGCGGCCAATCCGTCCGCTGCGGAGCCGGTATAAGGCTGCAGCAGCGACTCCGCGGTGTCGGTCTCCACCAGCACCTCGTTCGCCATCGCGCACGAATCACCGTGCAGCGATTGCAGATTCGACTTGCTGATCGAGTATGCGGGATACTGTGTGGCCGCGGCCTTGGTCAACGAGGCGACTTCGAACAGCACGAGCAGGGCGGCGGCGATGGTCAGCGGCGCCGAAGCCCACCGATCGAAACGCCGTGGCGCCGAGACGCTCTCGCGCCGGTACGGCTCGCGGTAGTGCTGCCAGACGGCCACCAGCAACGCAACGCCGCTGAGCCCGAGGAACAGCGTGGACAGCCCCTTGCCCGCGATGAGCGGAGCCTTGTCCCACCACGGCACGCCGTAGCTGGACACGTACCACCAGCCGTTCGAGCCGGTGAAGGTCACCGCGAGCAGGAAGAGCACCGCGGCCGCGAACAGCGAGCGGTTGCGCGGTGAGCGGATGCCGGTGCTGCCCACCGCGACCGCCGCGAGCGCGGCGAGCGACCCGGCAAGCCCGGCATAGACGCCGAAGTGGTGGGTCCATTTGGTGGGCGTGAACATCATCAGGAACAGCGACGCGAACACGATGCCGAGAATGCGCACGGACGGTCCGCGCGAGGTTCCCGGAATACGTCCCTTGCGCAGCACCTGCAGCACGCAGACCAGCAGGCACAGCAGCATGACCAGCACACCGAACCGCCGCGCCAGCGAGCCGTCCGGCGAGAGCATCAGTAGCGAGTCCCAGCGGGTGCGCTCGTCGAACCACGCCACGTTCGGGCCCACGATCGTGCGCACCCTGGTCGCCTCCAGCACCGTCGACAACGTCTGGTCGGCGAAGATCACTACGAGAACCAGCGTTCCCGCGGCCAGTCCCGGCGCGAGCAACGCCGCGAACCGGAAGACGGTGGTCGCGAAGGACGGTTGCCGCGCGCCCGCTGCCGCGTTCACCGCGGCCTCGGCGTCGGCGGAACCGGCGGCAGCCGCGTCGGCATCCGGGCCGGTCCGCGCCGGAACGGCGCCGCGCGCCCGCTTGATGATGATCAGCAGCACCGGCCGCGAGCCCGCGATCAGCGCCGCGATGCAGATGAGGCCGGTGGGTCCCGCCGCGAGCGAGAAGGCGGCGATCAGCACGGCGACGGCGGCGGGCAGCAGTCGTCCGGTGGCGATGGCGCGTTCGATCGAGCACCACGTGAGCAGTGCGCCAGCCGCGATCAGCGGCTCCGGGCGCAGGCCGTTGTCGTAGGGCAGCCAGAACGCCAGGAACACCAGCCCGGCTGTCCACAGCGCCACCTTGTTCCGGCGGACGCGGGCGCCGAGCCGCGGCAGCACTTCCCTGCTGATCACCAGCCAGCAGACGATGCCGGCGGCCAGCGTCGGAAGCCGCATCCACGGGCTGGCGTCGGAGGCCCTGGTCAGCCAGGCCAGCACCTCGTAGGACCAGCCGAACGGCGCTTCGGGCACCGCGAACCAGCGGTAGTAGTTCGCCATGTAACCCGCGTGCCCGGAGGCGCGCGCCATGTTCAGGATGTAGCCGTCGTCGGAGGTGTTGGCCCCGATGAAGTGCCACAGCGCCAGCGTGCCGAGCACGACGGCGTCCGCGATCGTGACCCGCCACCAGTGCGCCGGCAGGAACCGCCGCGGCCTGCGACCGTCGCTGGTGTCGAGCAGGTGCAGTGCGACCAGTGCGATCAGCGTGAACACCGCGGCCGCGATCATCGCGGACAGTTTCAGCGCCGTCGGCGTCGATGAGAAGCGCGAGTCGATGTCCGCGTGCAGTTGTGCGCCGCCGAGCCGACCGGCATCCAGGTCGGTGAATACGCCGACGACCTGGGGCCGGATGTCGCGCCCGACCGTGGACCGGAACGGCGTGCCGTCCTTTCGGGACACCCCGGTGAATTCCGCGGTCGTCGCGGCTGCGCTCGACTCGACGGTGAGTGTCGCGCACGAGCCGACCTCGGCCAGCGGCGCCGACAGCAGCGGGACGTCTCGGAGCACCACCGACAGGACGCCGTCGGCGACCGAGACCACCAGGCCCTTGGTCGCTGCCTGGCCGGACGCCACCGGAACCGTGGAGAGCAGCGTGCCCGATGCCCCGGCCTCCCGGACCGATGCGCAGGGCAGTGTCGCGCTCAACCGCAGTGGCTCGTAGGACACCAGCGGCGCTGCGACGCTCGCCGTGCCCGGCTGGGGCCAGTCCAATGTTGCCTGGTCCTGCTGCACCGGCAACAGCGGTGTCAGCAGCGCCAGCACGAATCCGAGAAGCCCGGAGACGAGGGCGATCAGGCGGTTACGGGTGAACGCTCGAGGAGATCGGTCCGGTCGCACGGTGGTTGATGCTATATACCGCGTCCTGTGACCCCGACTACCGCAGCGGGTGTACGTCCCACAGCCAGACATCCTCGACGCGGGTCGGCGCGAATCCGAGCAGCTGCGTGACGGTTTCGCGCAGCACATCGCCGTTCGTGGTCGTTGGCAGCACCAACACGTCGGCCTGCCAGAACCGCAGGTCGTCCAGTGCCAGCGAGCGGGTGTCGGCGTCGATCGGCGGCACCACACCGGTGTCCTGGGCCCCCACCAGCAGTGCGGTCGTCGGGCGGATGTCCGGGCCGTAGATTCCTTTCTTCGTCGCGCCGGTCGGCCCCACGAAGTAACCTCCGGCGAGCGGGAAATCGAAGTCGGCGTCGGCCTGCCAGCGCAGCGCCCGCGCGTCGGGCGGTCGCGGTGGCGGCACCATGACCACCGAACCGTCCGTGACGTACTGCCGTACCGTCCCGTCCGCGAAGAACTCCGGCGTCGGCGCCCGGTTGGTCACCGGGAGGATGGTGGGGGTCAGCGGCAGCAGCGCGCACGTGAGGACGCCGAACCAGGCCAGTGGCTTCCAGTCGACTGCGGACTGTTTCCATGTCGTCACCGCCCGCTCGGTGGCCAGTGCGAGCACCGCCGCGATGGCCGGGATCGCGGCCATCGTCAGCCTGGTCTCCAGCACCGTGTTCAGCAGCGGCACGTGTTCCGCCCAGCGCCACGGCAGTTCGATGCCGGTGGATTTCTTGCCGATCGTGGCGACCGCGCCCAGCGAGAGCACGCCGAACACGGCGATTACCGCACCCGCGGCCCGCACCACCCGGTCGCGCCACAGCAGCGCCACCGCGATGACGACCAGGAGCAGCAGGGGCCACCCGAAGTACGCGTTCTGTTCGGTCGGATTGATCGCCACGTTCTGGCCGGGGGAGAACACGCCGCCCAGCGATTCGGACGGGAACTGCACCAGCGCATCGACGTCGTTGCCCATCGGGCCGTGGTCGATCGACCGATAGCTCTGCGGTCCGAAGAATTGCCACCATAGTGGAATCTCGGTGAGCATCATCGTGATGCCCGCGGCGAGCGCCACGGTAGGGGTGATCCGGCGCAACACTCGCCCGGCGATGCGCGGCGCGTGCGAGTAGTAGACGAGGGCGAACAGTCCGAAAGCCAGAGCGAAGATCAGCAGCGGCTCTTCGCCGAGCGCGATCTGCAGCGCGACCAGCAGGCCGAGCGCAACGGCATCGCGGACCCGCCTGCGCGGCCGATCAGGTCCGCTCATAACTCCGCTTCGCTGGCGCTCGGCTCCGTCATGCGCGATGTGCGCTGTATTGCTGGTTCGCTCACTCACGCCTGCCCGCCGCGCCATCCGGATCAGCTGACCGGCGATGATCGGAAGCAGCGCCAGCACAACGAAATTCGGGTGCGCACTGGCATGCGAGATCATTGCGGGGGCGAAACCACAGAACAATCCACCGATTCCGGCCGCCACCCGTGAGTCGACGAGCTCCCGGGAGAACAGCAGATACCAGGCGAACGCGGTCCCGGCCAGCCCGAGGGTGAGCACGAGCACGAATGTGACGGTGGGCCCGAAGAGCAGGGTGATCGGGGTCAGCGGAACGCCGACGCCGAAACTGGCCGTGTTGGCCATCATGTTCACCCCGGCCGGGAAGTTCTGCAGGTCGGTGCCGAGCGGGTTCCGCAGGGTCGCCACCGAGTGCGCCGTGACCGCGAAGAACCACTCCCACATCGTCTGGTCCTGACCGCTCTTGATCAGGTACCCGCTGTCCGTGTCACGCCACTGACCCGACAGCACTGTGGCCGCCAGCGCCAGGTAGCCGGTCGCGACGAGAAGATCGGTGCGGTGGAACCGGATTCGCGGGCGCCGGCGCGTGGGCGGCGCGTGCGGCGGTCTGCTGAGCACGCCGGTCGGTGTCGTTTTCTCGGTCGCGACCCCTACCGCCGCCGACGCCGCCTGCCCGGCAGTTTCGACGTCCTGTGCCCGTTCCACCTGCAAATCGCTCCTCTATAGCGCTGGATCAGCCGCCCAACGTACCCGACCACGCCGTGCGTGGACTGACAACCGGAGAAGTCGTCCACTGTCTCCGGATTTCGACCTCCTCGTGTAGCAGGGGATTAGCGCCTTCCTGCCGGAACACGCTTACCGGTGGACGGTGACGAGCGTGAACGGGCCGATATCGGTGGTCGTGAAACGCGGGTCGGCGAACAGCTTCTTCGGGAAGCTCACCGTGTAGCGCGCCACGTTCGGGTCGTTCGGGTACACATCCTTGGCCAATCGCAGCGTGTAGGTGTCGCCGGTGGACCGGAACAGGAACGCGTCCGGCGCGCGCCACGGGCTCGCCGCCAGTGCGTCCAGCAGCGCGTCCGGCGTCTTCAGCTTGCTCCAGCCCTCGATGGTCGCCGCCCGGCCCGCGAAGTCCGCGAGCGGGTTGGCGTAGTGCGAGGTGAGCGCTTGGAAGCCGAAGTAGGGATAGAAGGAGAGGAAACTGGTGTCGGCGGTGAGCACCACCGTGTCCGAGCGCGGACGCCCGGTCTGTGCCGTCAGCGCCGCGTCCACCTCGCGATAGAACGACACTGCCGATGCCGCGCGTTGGTCGGCACGCTTCCCGTCGCCGTCGGTGTCGGTGTATGCGGTGGTGATCTCTGCCGCAAGGATGTGCGGAATGTTCTGAGTGAACGCAAGCGCCCCGACCATGGCGACGACTACCACCGTGAGCCGAAACCGACCGGGTTCATTCAACGCCTGATAGATCGCCCGCGCGCCCTCCACGAACCCGAATGCGCCGGCTGCGGCGAGCAGCACGAGCAGAATCGGCTCCAGCCGGAACGACAGCAGTGTGGTGCCCGCCGCGGTCGCCGCCATGGACAGCAGCGTCCACAGGTAGATCGCCAGCACCCCGATCGCCAACGCCTGTGCCCGCCGCGACGAGGCGGCGCGCAGTACCAGCCACATGGTGCCGATCATGCACAGCGCGCCGAGCAGGGAGAACTCGAACATCGGCAGCGGAAGTGCCGAACCCGACTCGGGCAGGTAGTGGAGTGCGGTGCCGGAGCTGGCGGTCGCACCGCGCAGCGCCTTCAGCAGGTACGGCGTCCACACGATCAACGCGACCAGCCCGGCGACCACCCCGACCACCACCAGCCGCACCAGCGGTGGCACTGCGGCGCGCCACGCCGAGCCTTTCGTGCCCGGGCCACCGCGGTCGCGCTTCGGATGATCGGCCGCGTGTTGCTCGCGTACCGCGAAGGCGGCCGCCACCAGCCCCATCAGCCCGATCGCGAATGCCGCGACACCGAAGTAGAGGGTGTAGAACGTGGCCGCCAGACCGAGGAAAAGGCCGGTGCCGATGACCGCGGCCCAGCCACCGGCGGTGCCGCTCACCCGCGCCGCTGGATCGCTGTCCGACGCTGCCGTGCGGGTCCCGACGTTCTCCAGCGGCCGATACAGTGCGCCCCAGGCGAGGACCAGCGCGGGCGGGAACAGGATCACGATGACGGCGCTGTAGGCCTCCGGGGCGGAGTAGGCCACTGCGACCGCCGTGATCGCTGCGGCGACGCCGACGGCCCAGTCCGCGCGAATCAGCTTGGACCACAGCACGAGTGCGACGACCGCGGCCACCGCGAGGAAGCCGATCGCGTACGGCTTGAACACCTCCCAGCCGTCCATCCCGAGCAGGTTCGCCACGCGCCCGCCGATCCAGAACCAGCCCGACGGGTAGTACGGCGGCAGATCCGCGTAGGTCATGTCGCGCAGCGCGGCGGAGTCGGTGAGCCGGGTGAGGAACTCGGTGCGGAACTCCTGGTCCACCGACACGCCGAACAGATACAGCTTGGTCGCGGCAAGCGGCATGCCGAGGGTGACCGTGACGAACGTCGAAATCCCCACCCAGGACAGCAGTTTCGCGATCCACGGCCACTTGCGCAGCCGCAGCAGCGCGATCGCCGCAGCCAGCAGCGCGGCCGCAGCGACCTGCCCGACCGTGGTGAGCGCCCGCGTCACGTTCGAGGAGTTGAAGGCGGGCCACTGCACCATCGAGAACGCGACCAGACCGACGGCGGCCACCGTGGCGGCGACCAGCGTCGCGAGCGCCGCCTCGCCGACACCGGAAGCGATCTGCCGCACCAGCGGCGCCAGCCGTCCCGGCACCGGGGCGGGACCATCGGAGCGCGGCGGCGCTTCGCCGGGCACAGTCACCGTGGTCAACGAACCGCTCCGTATCCGATTGCAGCGCTGCGTGCTCGCGGCTCGGCTCGCATCCGACCGACCGAGACCAGCGCCTTCGGCGCATGCGCTTCGGTCGTTCGGACGCGAGCAAGGCCGCGAACGTGGTCGTCGCACTCGATTACTCGCATGGCGCCTCCGGATTCACTGGGGGTCGACTCCGTCAGACGATAGGTGCCCGCGTGATCGATGATCACGCGGGCACCGCGGTCCGAGCTCGATAGCAGGGATCAGATCGGCAGCCTGCGGAAGATCGGCCGTGGGATGTGCCGCAGGATCATCATCACGTAGCGGAAGGGTCCAGGTGCCCAGACCAGATCCTTGCCCCTCTGCGAGGCTGAGACCGCCAGCACCGCGATGTCTTCCTTGTCGATGGTGAGCGGAGCCTCTTTGACGTGCGCCGAGAACCTGGTCCGCACCATGCCGGGCCGGATCACCAGCACGCGCGGGCCGTGCGGGCGCAGCGCCTCGCCGAGCCCGAGGTAGAAACCGTCCAAGCCGGCCTTGGTCGACCCGTAGACGAAGTTCGAGCGCCGTACCCGTTCACCGGCGACAGAGGACATGGCGATGATCCGCCCGAAGCCCTGCGCCTTCATCTTCTCGCCGACCAGCACGCCGACGGAAACCGCTGCGGTGTAGTTGATTTCGGCGACCAGCACGGCTTTGCGCTGGTTCTGCCACAATTCTTCCGGATCACCGTCGAGGGCGAACGCGACGATGGCGACGTCCACGTCGCCGGCGTCCCAGGCCGCCTCGATGACCTTCGGGTGGCTCTCGGTGTCGAGTGCGTCGAAATCGATGACCTCGATCTGGCCCGCGCCCGCCGCCTTCATCTGAGAAACCGCTTCCTCGCGCAGCGGATCGCCGGGCAATGCCGCGAGGATGATGCGCGCGGGCCCCTTCTTCAGGTACTCCGCGCAGATTGCCAAGCCGATCTCCGAGGTGCCACCCAGCAGAAGAATCGACTGCGGGTTACCAACGGCATTGATCACTGCAGCTCCAGTCTTCTCGCCATATCGGACATGAAAACGCCTGTGGGATCGACACTGCGGCGGATCTTGATCCACTCGTCGATCCGCGGGTACATCCGGTGGAACGTCTCCGCCGTGGTCCGCGAGTCCTTCGCGGTGTACAGCCGCCCGCCGAACTCGAGCACCCGCCGGTCCAGTTCGCCGACCAGTTCGTTCAAGCCCGGCTTGATCGGGAAGTCGACGCAGATGTTCCAGCCCGGCATCGGGAAGCTCAGCGGAGCCTGGTTACCCGGACCGAAAAGCTTGAACACATTCAGCGCCGAGTAGTGCCCAGACGCCTGGATGTCGACGATGATCCGCTTGAACTCCTCGACCGCCTCGGTCGGCACCACGAACTGATACTGCAGAAAGCCGTTGGAGCCGTAGCCGCGGTTCCACTCCGCGATCATGTCCAGCGGGTGATAGAACTGCGTCAGGTTCTGCACCTTGCCGGTGTAGTTGCCGCCCATCCGGTAGTACGCCTCACCGATGGACATCAGCGTCAGCTTGTTCATGGTCCAGTTCGGGAAGATGTCCGGCACCGTCATCAACTGCGGGGCGTCGAACTTCAGCGGCTTGCGCTGCAGTCGCTTGGGTAGCTCATCGAGCTTCGCCAGCCTGCCGCGGGTGATGGTGGCCCTTCCCAGCTTCGGAAGCGGACTGATCACGTCGAACCACGCACTCGAATACGTGTAGTTCGCCTCGCTGCCGTCGCTGTGCGCGGCGATCGTCTCGTCGAGGGTCGTGGTCTTCACGCCGTCGTTGAGGAAGTAGGCGGTTTCGGTCGGCACCATCTCGATGGTCGCGCGCAGGATGATCCCGGTGAGCCCATTGCCGCCGACGGTCGCCCAGAACAGCTTGGCGTTGCGCTTCGGCGTGATGTGCTGCACCTGCCCGTCGGCGGTGAGCAGATCGATCGAGCGCACGTGGTTGCCGAAGCTGCCCTCGCTGTGGTGGTTCTTGCCGTGGATGTCGGAGGCGATGGCGCCGCCGATGGTCACCTGGCGCGTGCCGGGTAGTACCGGCACCCACAGCCCGAACGGTAGAGCTGCCTTCATGAGCTGGTCGAGGCTGACGCCGCCATCCACGTCCACGATCCGCGTGTCACGGTCGATCCGATGGATGTCGTTCAGCGCGGTCATGTCGACGACCAGGCCGCCCGCGTTCTGCGCGTGGTCGCCATAGGAGCGGCCGAGGCCGCGCGCGATCACGCCGCGGCGCAGGTGGGCGGGCTTGTTGTCATTGTCCTCGGCGACCATGGCCACAGCCTTGGCGATCAATTCGGGATCGCTGGTCGAGAGCACTTCGGATGAGGTTGGTGCGGTGCGACCCCACCCGGTCAACGTACGGGTGCGCGTCGGAAGCGCGAACGCGTTCCGCGCGGCGGTGTCGTCGTTTGCGACGTCGGCGCCGTTGTCGTTCCCGGTTGTCGTGGTGGCGGTCGGAGCTTTCGTGGACATCGGCATAGAGGCTACAGGTATGACGGCACATCCGGTCGTCGTCGTCGAACCCACGGGTAGTGACGTACGCGTCGGTTTAGAACCGGATCCACGTGTCCGCCCCGGTCGGCGCTACGCTCGTCGGCGTGCAAGCCGAACCTCAACTGCCGCTTCCGGTCGAACTTCCGCTGGTCGACGAGCCAGGCGGCACCGATGTCGACCTGAAGACGCAGATCGTCCGGTTCACCGTTACCGGTGGGTTGTCGGCCGTCGTCGACTACGGGCTCTACAGTCTGCTGCTCAACCTGGTCGGACTTCCGGTGAGCGTCGCGAAGTCGATCAGCTTCGTCGCGGGCACCACCACCGCCTACCTGATCAACCGCCGGTGGACCTTCCAGGCGCCACCCAGCCGGATCCGCTTCCTCGCCGTGATCGCGCTCTACGCGCTCACCTTCGCGGTGCAGGTCGGCATCAACGCAGTGCTGTACCACTCACTCGACGAGGTGTGGTGGCGGCAACCACTGGCATTCGTCATCGCACAGGGCACCGCAACTGTGATCAACTTCGTCGTGCAGCGTCTGGTGATCTTCCGTATCTGATTTGCAGCGCCTGCGGCGCTGCGTGTTCGCGGCCCCTCTTGGCTCGCGTCCGAGCGATCGAGACTGGCGACTGCGCCGCAGCGCTTCGATCGCTCGGACGCGAGCCGGGCCGCGAACGGTGCTCGTAAGACTCGCACCCGTCGGGGTTGGTAGTGCGGTGAGCGGGGGTTTTGTGTTTGTTGGTGGGTAGTGGTGGCCGGGATTCGCGCTGCAGCGCGTGCGCGGCGATTGCTCGGATGCGAGCCGGGCTGCGAAGAGTGCTTGTAAGACTCGCACCCGTCGGGGTTGGCAGTGCGGTGAGCGGGGGTTTTGTGTTTGTTGGTGTGGTGGCCGAGATTCGCGCTGCGGCGCGTGCATTGCGGTTGCTTGGAAGTGAGCCGGTTCGCGGACAGGCGCCCGCAAGGACGGTCGTCATAGCAGCGTTGGACTCGATCCTGGACACCGTGCCAGTCCATGGGGGCCACTCGTGTACCGGGCAATCTGGTCGCCGGGACCCGGTTCCACAAGGTTCGGACACCGGACCGCGGTCGCACCGAAGTCGTGGCAAGGTCCGCCCGGCCGGGTTGTCTCCAGCCGGTCGGTGGTGCATGGGTTGCGCTGAATAGTGACTCAGCCCGGGATCAGGGTGACCGGAACTCCGTTGAATACGGCGTTGCCGGAGGGCACGTCGACCACGGAGTCGTCGGTGAGCACGTTGGCGTTGACGCCGGCGTGCGCGCGGGCGACCGTTTGCGCGCTGTCGGTGTGGCCCCAGCCGTGTGGCAGGCTCACCACCCCGGGCATGATCGCCTCGGTGGGCTCCAGCGGAACCGTCAGCGTCCCCGCGGCGGATTTCACTACGGCCTGGGCGCCGAGCCCGAGCCGCGCCACATCGGCCGGGTTGATGTGCAATGTGCAGCGATTGGAACCGCTCACCAGCGGCGCGATGTTGTGCATCCAGCTGTTGTTGGACCGCAGCTGGCGCCGTCCGATCAGGACGATGTCCGGCGCCGTGTCGGCGAGCCGCACCCGCATCCGCGCGACGTCCGCTAGTAGCGGCTGCGGCGCCAGGTCCACCTGCTTCGTTTCCGTGCGCAGTACGCCGGGCAGGCGCGGCTGCAACGGGCCGAGGTCGATGCCGTGCGGATTGTCCAGCAGCACTTGGAGATTGAGCGTGCCGCCGTTCCATTCGCCGTACGGCCCGAGGCGCAGCATCAAGTCGATGCGCTGCTCGGTGCTGCTCTCGCCGGTCAGCTCGGGGCGCCGATCCGTGAGCCCGGTCTTGTGCAGGGTGCCCGCGATGACCAGTTCGTCCGCGGCGGTGAGCGGGTCGGCTCCGTCGGAGCCGTCGTGCGGTCTGCCGGTCAGCGCCGCGGCGAGGCGGGCGAGGACCGCGGGCTCCGACGGCCGGTCGCCCAGCGGCACCAGCGGGCGCGAATAGCGGGCGTAGTTGCGGACGGCGAATTGCAGCAACGCGAAGTCGTAGTGTGCCGACTGGGTCGGTCGCGGCGGCGGCAGGATCATATCGGCGTGCCTGGTGGTTTCGTTCAGGTACCGGTCCACGCTGACCATGAAGTCGAGCTGGGCGAACGCGGTGTCCAGCCGTGCGCCGCTCGGTGCCGAGAGCACCGGGTTCCCGGCCACTGTCACCAGTGCGCGGATCTGTCCCGCGCCGGGGGTGGTGATCTCGTCGGCCAGCGTCGCCACCGGCAGCTCGCCCATGGCCTCGGGCAGCTCGCGGACCCGGCTGGTCCAGCGCCCGGTGCGGAACGGCCTGGTGCGCACGATGCCGCCCGCGGCCGCGCTGGCGAACATAGCACCGCCGGGGGAGTCGAGATTCCCGGTCAGCGTGTTGATCGCGTCGACGAGCCACTGCGTGATTGTGCCGAATTCGGCTGTGCAGGTGCCGATTCGGGCGTAGACCGCTGCGGTCGGCGCGGTGGCGAGCTCTCGGGCGAGCCGGACGATCGTCGGCGCAGGTACGCCGGTGCGCGTCGCCACTGTGTCCGGATCGAATGCGGCCGCGGCCGTGCGCAGTTCGTCCAGTCCGGTGACCTCGACCCGGATGTCGGTCAGATTCTCCGCGAACAATGTGTGCACGATGCCGAACAACAGGTACGCATCGCTGCCCGGACGGACGAACAGGTGCTCGTCGGCGAGCTTCGCGGTGCGGGTCACCCGGGGGTCCACCACGACGAAGCGGCCGCCCCTTCGCCGCAGCGCCTTCAGCCTGCCGGGAAAGTCTGGTGCGGTGCACAGCGAACCGTTGGATTCCAGCGGGTTCGCCCCGAGCATCAGCAGGTAGTCGGTGCGGTCCAGGTCGGGCACGGGAACGGTCAGCGGATCGCCGAACATCAGCCCGCTGGACACCTGCTTGGGCATCTGGTCTGCGGTGCTCGCCGAGTAGATATTCCTGGTGCCCAACGCGCGCAGCAGAATCGGCACGTACAGGGCACCCGCCACGGTGTGCGCGTTCGGGTTGCCCAGATACACCCCGGCCGATTGATTTCCGTGCTCGGCCACGATCGCGGGGAACCGCTCGGCGATGAGATCGAAGGCCTCGGTCCAGGACGCGGTACGCCACGTGTCGGTCGCGCGGTCGCGGATCAGCGGTTCGGTCACCCGATCCGGGTCTTCGTCGAGGTGTCCGAAGCTGGCCCCCTTAGGGCAGAGGAAGCCTTTGCTGAAGGGATCCTGTCGATCGCCGCGGACCGAGGTCACGTGGTCGTCGGCGTCCAGGGTGAGTTCGAGTCCGCAGACCGCCTCACACAGTGGGCAGGTCCGCAGCAGAGTGCGCGATTCTGTGATCGGGGGCATACCTCATCTTGGGCCCTCGTGGCGGAACTGAAAAGAGAACGACCGACATCGACAACCCCGAACAACCGGTACCCGATGAGCGCTTCGGAGGTGGGGTTCCGGAGCTTCGGCGCGGATACCGGTCGTGACCAGGCTGATCAGCTGGCTGCCTCGCCTTCGCTCGGCTCGGCGGACAGCGTCCGGCTCTGTCCGAGATGCGGTCGGGCCGGTGGTCAGCAGGCGAGCTCGATCGGAGACGCGCTCTTTCAGCAGGCGATGGTCAGCTTCGTGTGGTGCGCCGTGGTCGCGGCTCGCACAGCGGCGCTGATCGCGACGACCGGCGGCACCCAGCGGGCCTCGGCGGGCGCGACACCCCAGCAGGCCGAACCGGCCGAGAGCTGGGTGGGCGGCAGAGGGATCCCGGCGCCGTCGGTGTAGACCTTGGCGCCGGCCTCGCGCAGTGCCGCGAACGCCAGTGCGGCCTTGCGGACGCCGGTGACCAGGTGGATCTCGCGGCGCTGTGCGCCGGGGATTTCGATCACAGGGCCGGACAGGTTGTTCGCGCGCAGGTAGCGGCGGACCTCGCCGGCCAGCTCGCCGGTGACCTCGATGGCGGACAAGTCTTCATCCGTGATCAGGCTGAGACCGTTAGCCGTTTCGGCGACCGTCCATCCGCGCTGGTTGTAGTCCTGCGCAGCGGCGGTCATGTCGGCCGCCGAGACGGAAGTCGGAAACGTGGTGCGCACTGTCTTCTCCATTCCCCGGTAGATCTAGGTCCTGCATTCATGGGTCGTATCGGCGGGGGACGCCGGGAGCGTTACGCGATCTTGGAAACTATTTCCCGAGTGTCGCCTACATCTCATTTCCGAGCGTGGTCGACCGCGTACTGCCAGGTGCCCGAGGTGGCTCGCAGTTGTTGCCACGCCGCTACTTTCGACCGCCGAGCTGATCGGTGGCTGTGTCGATGCTGCGAGAGTGCTGTGGATGGTGTGACTCCTGTTGCGGGAGCGACAACTTCCTGTTGGCGCGCGCTCCAGGTGGATTGCGCCGGTGCGAACGGGGAGGATTTCGGCATGAGTGAGCGCAGCGGGCGAACGATGAGCACAGCCGAGCGCAGCGGCGAAGCCTCGCCGGCGAGGCGCAGTCATGAGCGATGAATCCAACGGCACCGGCGCGCCCGCGGGAAGTGCGGTGCCGGACGCGGAGGGGTGCGACGCCGAATCGCGTTGGATCGCATGGAAAGAGTCGGCGGCCAAGCGGTTCTCCCGCGGCGATGTCGACGAGGAGGAGGCCACCGAGCCGTTCCGGAGCCCGCGCGCCTTCCGGCTGTGGGGCGTGGCGGCGGCGCGCGCTCTGCTCGATGTTCAGTTCCGCCGCCAGGCCACTCGCACGCTGCTTCCGCTGGCATACATCCTCGGGCTGGTGTTCGCCTTCGCCGCGCCGATCGCGGTGACCGTCGCGATGTGGCGGGTGTCCGCGGTGCTGGGCATGCTCGCCGCGGTGATCGCGGTTCCGCTCGGCCTGACCATCGCCGCCGTCGTGCGCCTGATGCTCGAGTTCCTTGTCAATGCGTCCCGCCTCGCGACCAGGGTGGAACACATCAGCGAACTGGCCGACGATCTGTTCCAGGCGCTGTCCGACGTGGCCGAGCCGGTCAACCAGCTTTCCGAAGACGTTCGGGCGGTGCAGTTCTGGCGCTTCCGTGGGCGCGGCCCGCGTAGGTAGCATGCGAAACCACGCTGCGCGGAAGCATTTTGGTGTGCCCGCACCGGTCTTGACGGCGAGGGCGACAGTGACCGGCGTCAGTTTTGCTGTGAAACAATGCTATGCGAGCGCCCAGGTAGGCCCTTGCCAAGGTGCTCGTAGCACGCGTCAGCATCTCGGCGGGCCCGGCAATTCCCAGGTGTCGTTCAGTACGGCGCGGTGGGTCGGCAGGGCCTGTTCGTAGATTTCGCGGCCTTTCTCGGTGAGGCAGACGAACACGGCGCGGCGGTCTTCGACGCACATGGTGCGCTGCACCAAGCCGTCGCGCTCCAGTCGGGCCACGGCCCGTGACAGCGCGCTCTGACTGAGATAGATGTCGTTGGCCAGGTCGCTCATGCGGTAGTCGCCGCAGTTCGCATCGATCAGCCGGTCCAGCGTCTCGAACTCACTGAGCCCGATCCGATGCTGACCCTGTAGCGCTTTCTCGAGTGCGCAACTCACCGTCGCGTGCCGGTCGAGCAGCTCGCGCCACTCCCCAACCAGCCCGGTCGGCGCGACGGTGCGCGGGGCTGTGTCCATGGTCGACGGCTTCGACATGGCCCCATCCTAGTGGTCACCCCACGTACATGCAAACACATTAAATGTGTTGGCATTTAATGCAGACGCATGTAATGTACCCCGCATGACTTCACCAGCAACGCTCTCGGCCGCCCAGGCGACCGATCCGACCAGATGGTCAACCCGGCTCTGGGGCATGCTGATCACCCTGTGCATCGTGCTGTTCCTCGATGGTCTCGACGTGTCGATGATCGGTGTCGCGCTGCCGTCCATCGGCACGGAACTCGATCTGTCGACCTCCACCCTGCAGTGGCTGGTCAGCGGCTACATTCTCGGTTACGGCGGCCTGCTGTTGCTCGGCGGACGCACCGCCGACCTGCTCGGCCGCCGCAAGGTCTTTCTCATCGCGCTCGCGGTCTTCGCGGTCGCCTCGCTGGCCGGCGGCCTGGTGAGCTCCGGCCCGCTGCTGATCCTCACCCGTTTCGTCAAGGGCCTCGCCGCCGCGTTCACCGCGCCGACCGGCCTGTCCATCATCACCACCAACTTCGCGGAGGGACCGGCAAGGAACAAGGCGCTGTCCATCTACACCGTGTTCGGCGCGGGCGGTTACTCCTCGGGGCTGCTGTTCGGCGGTCTGATGACCGGTGTCGGCTGGCGCTGGACCTTCCTGCTTCCGGTGCCGATCGCACTCGCCGCGCTGGCCGCTGCCTATGTGCTGGTGCCGAAGGACAAGCCCGCCGAGGACGGCGGACACGACCTCGTCGGTGCGCTGCTGTCCACCGCGGCCATGCTGTTGCTGGTCTACACCGTGGTCACCGCGCCGGCCGCGGGCTGGGCCTCGGCACGCACCATCGGCTCGTTCGTCGCGGTGGCGGCCCTGTTCGGCGGGTTCGTCGCGGTCGAGAAGCGGGTGCGCTACCCGCTGGTGCGGCTCGGTATCCTGCGCAAGTCCTCGCTGGTGCGGGCCAGCCTCGCGATTATCGCGGTGGCGGGCTCCTACTTCAGCTGGCAGTTCATCGTGACGCTGTATCTGCAGGACACGCTCGGCTGGTCGCCGCTGAAGCTGGCGATGGCGCTGCTTCCGGTCGGTCTGCTGGTCGTGCTGTCGGCGTTCTTCTCCGACAAGCTGGTCGACCGGTTCGGCACCGGGCCGATCATCGCGGTCACCATGGTCGTCATGGCCGTCGGCTACCTGATGTTCCTGCGGCTGGACACCGCGCCGTCCTACCTGACCATGCTGCTGCCGGCGGTGCTGCTCATCGGCATCGGCTGGGTCGGCTTCCCCGCCATCAATATCCAGGCCACCAACGGCATCGATGACGAGGAGCAGGGCCTCGCGGCGGGCGTCTTGCAGACCTCCATGCAGGTCGGCGCGGCCATTGTGCTCGCGGTGACCACGGCGATCATCTCTTCCGGCGCGCACGCCGACATCTCGGCGACCGGGATGCTCGACACGTACCGACCAGGTCTGGAGTTCGCTGCTGGTGTCTCTCTAGTCGGCGCGCTCGTCGCTCTGCTGGCCTTCGCGCCGAAGTACCGCAGGCAGCAGCGGGCGGTCGAGGAACGAGAGCAGGAGCTGCAATTCGTCGGCTGACCCGGCCGCTAGCGAGCGCCATCACCCCGATCGGGGTGATGGCGCTCGGCGTTTCAGGAAAATGGCGGGGCGGCAGTGTCTTTGGCGGAGCGGATGAAGGTGAGTCTGTTACCGTCGCGGCCCACCTCCGGCCACTCGATGCCAAGCGTGGCGTCGAAGGCGTCGATGTCCCGGTCGAACTCGGGCTGATACTCGAGCGAACAAAGGTAGGTGACCGTCGACCCGTCCTCCAGTGAGAGGATCGCGTGCCCGAGTCCCTCGGACAGGAACACCGAGCGCCGATCGATGTCATCGAGCAGCACACTGTCCCAGCGGCCGTAGGTCGGTGAACCTCGGCGCAGATCGACCACTACGTCGAGGAACGCGCCGCGCACACAGGTTACGTACTTCGCCTGGCCCGGCGGGTCCTCGGTGTAGTGGATGCCGCGCAGCACGCCTGCCGCGGACACCGAGCAGTTGACCTGCTTCAGGTCGAACGACCGCCCGGTCGCCTTCTCGAACTCCGAGGCCTTGAAGCCCTCGAGGAACATGCCGCGATCGTCACCGAGCTGGCGTGGGGTGACCACCCACGCGCCGGGCACCGCGAGCTCCCGGAACTTCATGTTCACCAGTCCCGTCCGCGTTCGAGCAGGTCGAGCAGGTAGGTGCCGTAGCCGGACCGGACAAGCGGTTCGGCGAGCGTCCGCAGCTGCTCGTCGTCGATGAAGCCCATCCGCCAGGCCACCTCCTCCGGCACGCCGATCTTCAGGCCCTGCCGCTCCTCGATGGTGCGCACATAGTTGGCCGCGTCCAGCAGCGAGTCGAAGGTGCCGGTGTCCAGCCAGGCGGTGCCGCGGGCGAGCACGTCCACCTGCAGCCGATCCTGTTCCAG
This sequence comes from Nocardia sp. 2TAF39, assembly GCF_052114905.1. Classification (NCBI taxonomy): domain Bacteria; kingdom Bacillati; phylum Actinomycetota; class Actinomycetes; order Mycobacteriales; family Nocardiaceae; genus Nocardia; species Nocardia sp. 2TAF39. The sequence goes on along the minus strand of NZ_JBFRFQ010000036.1, from coordinate 2,358 downwards.
GTAGGCGCGATTGATGTCGGTGATCTCGTATTCGCCACGCGCCGAAGGACGTAGCGAGCGGGCGATCTCCACGACGTCGTTGTCGTAGAAATACAGGCCGGGGATGGCGTAGTTCGAGCGCGGCGCCTTCGGCTTCTCCTCGATAGAGACCGCGCGGCCTTCGGTGAATTCCACGACGCCGTAGGCCGTCGGGTCCGACACCCAGTAGGCGAACACCGCGCCGCCGTCGATCCTGTCGAAGCGGTTGAGGCTGGTGCCCAGGCCTGGACCGTGAAAGATGTTGTCGCCGAGCACGAGTGCGGCGCAGTCGGTGCCGATGTGGTCGGCACCGAGGACGAAGGCCCTGGCCAGGCCGTCCGGCTCCGGCTGGACCACGTAGTCGAGGGAAAGGCCGAACTGGGCGCCGTCGCCGAGCAGCCGCGCGAATGCGCCGGCGTCCTCGGGAGTGGTGATCACCAGGATGTCCCTGATCCCCGCGAGCATCAGCGTGGAGAGGGGGTAGTAGACCATGGGTTTGTCGTAGACCGGGACCAGCTGCTTGCTCACCCCGCGCGTGATCGGGTGCAGCCGGGAGCCGGTGCCGCCCGCCAAAATGATTCCGCGCATGCCCTGGAGTCTGCCAGTTTCACCCGCGCCGGGATTCGGCGAGGTTCCGAGAAGTGCTCGATTCGATTACAAGGGGTCTAGCTTCGGTACCGATCAGGTGATTCTGTTGCGTAGATCACGTTCTGCGTGGTTTTGTCGAACGACACTGTGTGAGATGTCAGCGCCGACAGCTCGCCTGTACCCCCGGTCCGGTCGTGACTCGGCGCGCCAGTTGTTAGGTAGGTGCGCGATGTCAGCGACCGAAGTCGGCGAGCCCGGCATTGTGGTGAATCCGGAGGGGCCGAGCGCGCAATCCCGCCTGCTGCTGGCGACCTTCATGGGTGTGGTGCGACCGGTGCTGCGTACGGTCCCGGTCACCAGGGCGACCATTCCGATCGGTGCCGCCGCGGTGCACGGGCTGGCGGGGCTGCGTCCCCGGCCGCGTGGCATCGACCGGGAGCAGGTATCGCTCAACGGCTTCCACCTGGAGATTATTCGCCCCGCCGGGGCCTCGCGTGCGCTGCGGCACGGTGCAGTGCTCTACATGCACGGCGGAGGCTTCGCGATCTGCAGCACCCGTAGCCACCGCCCGGTCGCGGCGAGCCTGGCCCGTCGCACCGGGCTGCCGGTGGTCAACGTCGAGTACCGCCAACTGCCCGGCCGACGTATCACCCAGTCGGTGCGGGACTGCATGACCGCCTACCGCTGGCTGCTGCGGCACGGCGCGGACCCGGCGCGGATCGTCTTCGCGGGCGACTCGGCGGGCGGATACCTGGCCTTCGCGACCGCGCTGCGCGCGCTCGAGTCGGGCTTGTCCGCGCCGGCCGGGCTGGTCGGACTGAGCCCCCTGCTCGACTTGGACTACGCGGCGAAGCGGGACTACATGAACGTCACGCGTGATCCCTATATCCCGCTGTCGGCGTTGGAGGCGGTGGTGCGAATCGGAGCCGAGGTCGACGGCATGCTCGATCCGCAACTATCACCGGTGAACGCGGGGTTGTCCATGCTTCCGCCAGTGCTCTTGGTCGCCGCCGAGGACGAGATACTGCGGTTCGATTGCGAGCTGATGACGCAGCGGCTCACCGCGGCGGGCGTGCCGAACACGCTGGAGCTGTGGCGTGGCCAGGTGCACGCCTTCATGAGCATCGCGCCGAACCTGCCGGAGAGCAGGGCGGCACTGGCGCGGGTGTCGCGGTTCGTGCGCTCTCGCATCGAGGAGGGCCAGCAGGCGCGGACAGCGTGAATCGTCCCGCCTGCCCAGGCGAGCCCCGCCCCGCAGCGGCCGGGACGGGGCTCGCGCCTGTGCGGACGGGGTAGATCGCCGGATCGCTCCGGTCACTCCGATCGCAGAAATCAGCCCGCCCGATGAATTCCGAATAGAGGTATGCGGCCCTCGAATCGGCAGGTCGCTATGCAGACAGGGCGTATCACGAAGCAATAACTGTGCGCCCCGTGCAGTAGAGCAACTGTTCACCTCGCGATCAGCGCGCAGACGCGGGAGACCCCGTCCACGCTGTTGCGCGGACAGGGTCTCCCGACTTGTTTTCAGTTGTGCGAGTTCGGTTGTGGGTTTTACTTCGCAGGGGTGAACGGCTGGTTGATCGTCGTGAAGTACTGGATCGCAGCGCCGATGGCGACCGGGGCGGTGACCAGGAGTTGGCCGGCGAGGGTGCCGAGGGCGCCGACGGCGATGATGCCGCCGAGGCAGCCGATGGCGGCGGCCGGGATGAACGCGCCGAACAGGCCGACGATGGTCGCCGCGGCGACGGTCGC